>JAGNSU010000207.1:0-1578 GCA_017987895.1 Flavobacteriales bacterium
AGGCTGGTCTCGCCCGGGGTTGTGCGTCGCCCGGGAAGGCCCAGGCTGTCCAACTCATACACGGCGGGGTCCACTCCAAAAGCACCCGCATCCGCCAGGTCCTGGTCCATCACGAAGGTCATCTTCACGGTGGCCGGTGAGATGTAGAGGCTGAACTTGTCGTTCGGCTTGTAGTCCGCGCCGAGGCCGAAGAGCAGATAGCCCGGCGCCAACAGGTTGGAGATCTTCACCGTGTCGTTCGTGGCATTGAAGCCTTCGGTGAACTGGCTTCGGAACTGGAGCATGGCACTGGCATACCACGCACTGCTACCGATCTGGTAGCCATAGCGGGAATTCAATTCGAAACGGTCGTCGCTCTTGAAGCTGCGCTTGCCTTCCTGAGCGAGGAGACCATAGGCGATCGCGAGGGAATTGTCCCAGGCGATCTTGTCCTTGCGCTTGTTGGCGAACGCGTTCACCTGCGCGATGCCGCTGAGCGAGCTGAGGCCACCAGCGGACCAGTTCACCAGCTGCACCTGCGTGAAGTTCAACTGGAAGATCCCGCCCTTGGTCCAGATCTTCGTGGAATCGAGCGTAGCCGCCGCCTTCTCACGAAGCGCTTTGCGGTCCTTGTCGTCCAGGTCGCCTTGGGCGAGAGCGAAGTTGGCGGCCAGAAGAAGTGCGGCCTGGAGCGCGGAACGGAGAACCTTGTTCATAGTATGTATCGGGTGTGTGGCCGATCGGCCATTTGATGGCATGGAACCCTTCGGTCCGGGCAGGATCGGGGAGGGCCTGCAAAGGAACCGTTCTGGACGGTTCCGAACATGTCGTTCGTCATTGGCATGCTGTGGCTTGCTTCGTAGATACCCCACTGTACAGGGTCCGCCGGGCCAGGAGGGGCGTTGGTCAATGTGCCGGCGCGAACACCTGGTCATCGAACGGCATGGAGGTCGGCGCCTGCATCACCAGATAGGGATGGCCGGTAGCGGTGTGGCAGCTGTTACAATTACTGATGAGCGCGGCGTAGCGGTTGCCGAAATCCTTCAAGCCGTCGTCCTTCAACTGCTGCTTCAGCGCGTCGATCGCGGTGATGCCGTAGGTCTTCATGTAGGTGCTCACCGGCACGGTACCGTCGATGATGTTGCCGTCGGCCACGGCTTCCATCTCCTCTTTCAGTTCATGGCGATAGAATTCCGCCAGCGGAAGGTTCCCTGCGGTGCCCGCCGCCCACAGTTTGCGGGCGTGGCTTTGGATGCGTCCCATGAAAACAGCCACTTCCAGTGGCGGTGCGGGGGCAGCGGGCGCTGCAGCCACGATACCGCCCTTGGCGTTCGTCAACACGGTGAGGCGTTTTTCCAGGGTGTTCATGCGGTGCATGAGCACGGCAACAACCGCGAGGGCTCCGAGAACGGCGAAAATGACGGATGGCTTCATGAGTGGTGTGATGCGAAAGAAAAGGCCGCCTTCGTCCCGATACATCGGGACTACGGCGGCCCGGTGGGCACTGCAGGATTCGAACCAGCGACCCCTACCTTGTCGAGGTAGTGCTCTGAACCAGCTGAGCTAAGCGCCCGAGGGCCGCAAATGTATGTGGTCAGG
>JAGNSU010000207.1:1678-4293 GCA_017987895.1 Flavobacteriales bacterium
GGGTGTTCCAGAACCCGGTGCTGGAGGCACTTACCCGCACCCATATCGCCATTCCGCTCACTTTGTTCTACGGGAGCGGTGCTGCGGCGCTGGTTTATGGCATCGTGCGGTTGGGCCTGCCGATCCTCGGTGCCGTAGGGGTCTTCGTAGCAGGGGCGTTCTTCTTCACCTTGATCGAATACCTGGTACACCGCTATTTCTACCACATGAGCGCGGACAGCCCGAAGCGCTCGCGGATCCAATACGTGTTCCACGGCATCCACCACGATCATCCCCGGGACAAAAAGCGCCTTGCCCTTCCGCCTTTAATGTCTGTGCTGCTGGCGGTGGTGTTTCTGAGCATTTTCCGGGCCCTGCTCGGGGAGTTCGGCTGGGCCTTCGGTGGCGGCTTCATGGTGGGCTACGCCACCTATCTGCTGGCGCACTACGCCATCCACATCCATCGCCCGCCCAAGAACTTCTTGAACGTGATCTGGAAGCACCACAACATCCACCACTTCGTGGGGCATGAGGGTGCGTTCGGGGTAAGCTCCCCGTTCTGGGACTATGTCTTCGGCACCATGCCCCCGCCGCCGGTGGCCCGGCGCGCAGCGCAGGAGAACCACATTTAGGCCTCAGGCCTTCACGCGCGCACCGGCGATCACCGGTTCGAACACGCGCTTCAGCACTTCCAAAGTGCGATCGATCTCGTCCTTCGTGGTGTACCGGCTGAACGAGAACCTCAGGTTGGCGCCCGTTTGATCCGGATAGAGCGCGGCCATCACATGGCTGCCCTTGTTGCTGCCGCTGCTGCATGCGCTGCCTCCGCTGCAGGCCACCCCCTCGATGTCCAGGTTGTACAGCAGCATCTCGCTCTTCCCATCTTCCGGGAAATTGACACTGAGCACCGTGTAAAGGCTCTCCGGACCACTGTCGCCGTTGAAGCTCACACCGGGGATCTCCTCCTTCAACCGTTGTTTCATGTGCGCCTTCAGGCCGCTCACGTGGTGGATGTGTTCGTCCAGATCGCGGTAGGCCACTTCCATGGCCTTGGCCAGACCTACGATGCCATAAAGGTTCTCGGTGCCCGCCCGCATGTTGCGTTCCTGCGAGCCGCCCAAGATCAGTGGCTTCAGCCCCACCCCATTGCGCATGTAAAGGAAGCCGATGCCCTTTGGTCCGTGGAATTTGTGCGCCGCACAGGTCAGTAGGTCCACCGGGAGCTTCTCCATATCGAAGCGGTAGTGGCCCATCGTCTGCACCGTGTCGCTGTGGAAGATCGCGCCGTAACGTCGACAAAGACCGCCTACCGCAGTCAAGTCGATACGCGTACCAAGCTCGTTGTTCGCGTGCATCAAGCTCACCAGCACGCCCTGGCCTTGTGTGGCCTTCAGCAACTCCTCCACGTGCGCGAGGTCGGGCTGCCCATCCGAATGCAGGCGCACCCAGTGTACCTGGGCGCCCCCGTGGTGACCGATGGCTTCGGCTGTAAGCTCCACCGCATGGTGTTCGATGCGGCTGGAGATGATGTGCTTCACCCCGAGGTCGCGCACGCTGCATTCCAAGGCCATGTTATCCGCCTCGGTGCCCCCGCTGGTGAAGATGATCTCGCTGGGTGTGCAGTTCAGCAACGCGGAAACCGTCCGCCGGGCCTGCTCCACTGCCGCGCGAGTCCTGCGCCCGAAGCCATGGATGGCGCTGGGGTTGCCGAAGTGCTCCTTCATGTAAGGCACCATGGCATCGAACACCTCGGGGTCGAGGGGGGTGGTGGCGGCGTTGTCGAGATAGATCTTGGTCATGTGCCCAGGGCATCAGCGGACCGCGAAGTTACCGGGACTTCGCAGCCACAGCGGACAGCTCCCCCAGCTCGCTCAGGATCCTGCGCGCCAGGACATCGGCCTTGTCGGGACTATCGCTCTCCGCATAGATGCGGATGATCGCCTCGGTATTGCTGCGGCGCAGATGCACCCACTCGCGACCGAACTCTATGCGCAAACCATCGACGGTGCTGTGAGGCTGGTCCTTGTACCGGTGCTGCATTGCATCTACCGGTCCGGCCACATCCATACCGGGTTGGAGCTCGATCTTGTTCTTACTGATGAAGTAATTCGGGTAGCTGCGGCGTAGCTCCGAACAGGTACCACCGCGCTTGGCGAGCAGCGTGAGGAAGAGCGCGATGCCCACGAGCGCATCGCGGCCGTAGTGCAATTCGCTCAGGATCACGCCGCCATTGCCTTCTCCGCCGATGGGCGCGTGTACCTGCCGCATCAGTTCCACTACGTGTACCTCGCCCACCGCGCTGGCGTGGCGCTTGCGGCCATGGCGCTCGGCCACATCGTTCAGGGCGCGGGTGCTGCTCAAGTTGCTCACCGTATCACCGGGGCGGTGGGCGAGCACATGATCGGCGCAGGCCACCAGGGTATATTCCTCACCGAAAAGGCTGCCGTCCTCGCACACCAGCGCCAAGCGATCCACGTCGGGATCCACGCTGATGCCCAGATGGGCCTTATGCTTCGTCACCTCGGCGATCAGGTCCGTGAGGTGCTCAGGCAGGGGCTCGGGGTTGTGCGGGAAGTGGCCGGTGGGTTCGCAGTACAATTTCACCACCTCCACCCCGAGCGCCTCAAGTAACTGTG
>JAGNSU010000208.1 GCA_017987895.1 Flavobacteriales bacterium
CAGCGACAGGGTTGTGGTGATGCCCCCCGGGTAAGGATAGAAGTAGATCTGTCCACATGTATTAAAATTAAACGCATTTACGCCGCAAGGTTGTGTTAAGGGATCCGTGTCGCACAGGCCTTTATGACGGAACGGATTCTGGGCAGCGCTGGACAGCGGTGTCAGATATGCCGCGAAAAGCAGGAGCGCAAGAGCGGCAGAGGCCACCTTGGCGAACAGCATTTGGCGGGGTAAGGGATGTATATCGTGTTTCATGGGTTTTGCGCCGTAGCCCGGCGAAGGCGTTTGTGCAAGGGGTTGGATCGGTCGTGCCAAAGGTGCAGGGCATGGTCGGCCCCACACCTAGTAGAAATACCAGTTCTGCGCTTAGCGCGCGGATCCTCCCTTCGCGGCTGGCAACACCTGGCGCATCGCCTCCACCAGTTCCTCCTGCTTGAAGGGCTTGGGCACGAAGCCGTTCATGCCCGCATCCAAACACTGTTGCACTTCGGCCTGCATCACATTGGCGGTCATGGCGAGGATGGGCATGCGTGACTTTCCGCTAGGCATTGCGCGGATCGCACGCGTGGCTTCGTAGCCATCCATCACCGGCATCTGCACATCCATGAGGATGAGGTCGTAATCGTTCGTTCGCAGCATCTCCATGGCGACCTGTCCGTTCGCGGCCACCTCCACGACAACGCCGGGAATGGCATCGGCCAGTTCCTCCTTCGCAACGAGTACGTTCAGCTTGTTATCCTCTGCGAGCAGGATGCGCAGACCAGAGAGCTCAGTTACGTGTTGACGGGTTGCGTGTTGCGTGTTGGTTCCACCGGCTTCCACACCGCTGACATCTTGATCGAGCGCATACGGAACAGTGAAGACGAAGCTGCTCCCCTCACCTGGCGTGCTCGTGGCGCCGATCGTACCACCCTGCATCTCCACCAGTCGCTTGCAGATGGTGAGACCCAGCCCCGTTCCACCGTACCGACGGGTGTGATCGCTCTCGGCCTGGGTGAACTCATCGAAGACGTGCAGCAACCGGTCCGGTGCGATGCCGATGCCCGTGTCGCTCACTGCACAGCGCAGCATCACCGCATCGCTCAGTCGCTCCTGCACATCGAGCGTGATGCGCACCGATCCGCGCTCGGTGAACTTGATGGCGTTGCCAACGAGGTTCATGAGCACCTGTTGCAAGCGCGCTGGATCGCCCATCACGGCAATGGGCACATTGTTCGCGATCGTCGCATCCAACTTCAGCCCGTTCTCTTCGGCCCGGTAGCGCATCACATCGATCACGCTGCGGATCACGGTGCGCGGCTCCATGCGCACCTTCTCCAGATGGAGCTTTCCTGCTTCGATCTTGCTCAGGTCCAGGATCTCGTTCACGATGCCGAGCAGTGCCTCACTGCTGGTCGCGATGGCGTCCAGGTGTTCTTGTTGCGCGGGCAGGTGCTCCCTCCGCCGCAGCACGGTGCTCATACCGGCAATGGCGTTCACCGGCGTGCGGATCTCGTGGCTCATGTTGGCGAGGAACTGCTGCTTCACCCGTTCGCTGTGCTCGGCGCGTTCCTTGGCCTTGCTCAGTTCCGCCGTACGCGCCGCGACGGTGATCTCCAGATGCTTCTTCTGCTGGGTAAGCGAGCGGATATACAGCAGGATGCCGCCTCCGACAGCGAGCACGCACAGCGCATAGAACCACCACGTGCGCCACCACGGCGGCAGCACGATCAGTTGGAGCGTGGTGCCCTCCGTGTCCCAGAGGCCATCGCGGTTGTCGCCACGCACATGGAACGTGTACGTGCCGGGGTCGAGGTTCGTGTACACCGCGCTGCGGTCCTTGCCGGCCATGATCCAATCGGTGTCGAAGCCGTCCAGCTTGTATTGATACCGGTGCTCCTCGGGTTCACTGAACTCCATGGTGGCGAACTCGAAAGTGAGCATGGCCGCATCGCGGTAGGCGAACACGAGCTCGCGCGTGAGGTGCGTAGGGGTTGTCAGCGGTGAGCCCTCCGCACCGAAGGCGATCGACCGGTTCGTCAGTTTGATGTCCGTGATGTGCACCACGGCAGGCTGCGTATCGGGGCGCAGCTCCTCCGGGCGGAAGTAGTTGAAACCGTTGACTCCGCCGAAGAAGAGCGTGCCGTCCGCGGTCTTGCAGAAGGCATAGCGGTTGAACTCATCGCCTTGCAGGCCATCGCTGGCATCGAAGCTGCGCACCACATGTGTGAGCGGATCGAACTGCGCGATGCCCTTGTTGGTGCTCATCCATAGCTGGCCGTCGTCATCGGCGAGCAGACCGTAGATCACGTTGTTCGGCAGGCCGTCGACGGTGCTGAACCGCGTGAACTGTCCCGTGCGCTTGTCCAGTCTGTTCAAGCCGCCGCCGTTGGTGCCCACCCAGAGGATGTTCGCGTCCTTCGGATCGTTGTGCAGGCAGAAGATCACATCGGCGGAAAGCGAACGCGGATCGTCCGGCATGCTGGCATAGTGGTTCCAGTCACGGGTGGCCGGGTCGAGGCGCAGCAAGCCCTTCATGGTTCCGAGCCAGAAGCTTCCCTGTGCGTCTTGGCTGATGGCCTGAACGAACTCGAAAGAACCACCTTCTGCGGGAATGGGATAGGGTATGCTGCTGAACCGCTTGGTGCGTGTGTTGAACCGGCCGAAGGCATTCGTGCTCCCGAAACTGATCAGTGTATCACCCTGCATGTGGAGCGGGAAGCGCACCGGGAGGTCCGGGTCAGCGAAGCGCTGTGAGCTTCCATTGTGTTCATCGTAGCGAGTGAGCCCGTTGCCGAGGTTCGACCAGCGCACCCCGGGGCCTTCCTCCACCACGCAGGGTTCGTATGTATCCTTATCCCAACCCTCTCCGCCGGCATCGATGGGGAACGGCGTGATGTGCTGGTCTTTGAAGATATAGTACAGGGGCCCCCAGGTGTATGCGAACATCCGCCCGTCGCGCAAGGGCGCCATCATCCGCATGCTGGGTAGGCGATGTGTGTGGAAGGGTTCCCCGCGTGGGTCGTACAGCAGCACACCGAAACCATTCGTTCCCATCCACATCACCCCGCTGCGATCGCGGTACAGGCAAACCACCAGCAACGCTTCGATCATCACGTCGGGCGATGCCGACATCAGGCGGGTCACCCGGCGGGTCCTCGGGTCATACCGCCAAAGGCGATGGTCCGTGGCCCATAGCGCTCCACGGCCATCCGAGGTCGGTCGGATCACATTCATCCAGCCCCCTGGGTGGGGCGTCTTCGCCGCGGACACATAGTTCTCATAATCGTGCGCACCCAGCAATGCTCTACCCAAACAGTAGGTAAGCGGACGGTCGGTATCGGTAACGAAGGCTGCCAATTCCTCTTCGCCCTGTCCGGCAACGATCGGGCTGGACAGGAGCAACTGCGGATCCGTTATCATGGCCGCGATGCGTGCTTCATCACGGGTATCCACGATGAAGGTGCGCACCTCCAAGTCAGTGTCGGTCAGCGACCAGGTCCCGAGCAATACGCCCGCTCCATCCACCACCATCCAGTTCATCTTCACTCCCGGGCACACCCCGACCAGATCAATGCGGGCGCCTGGTCCTGCAGGGCTTGATCCACTTCGGTCCGGAACGATGCGGTACAACCCTTGGCCCGACGATACCCAGAGGTGTCCGGCGGCGTCCTGCGCGATGGCCTTCGTTGCACATTGCGATTCACCGATGGGTGTGCGCGGACCCTCTTTGTCTATCAACGTGCTGGATCCTGGGCCACCGCACGGGAAATGGTGGAAGACCTCCGTTGCGGGATCGAACACGTCCAGCCCGCTGTTCGTGCCCACCCAGATCAGCCCTGCGCGATCCTCGTAGAGCACCTCGATGGTGTTGTCGCGTACCGTGGTCGTGTCCTGTGGATCGTGGCGGAACACCGTGAAGGAATATCCGTCATAGCGGTTCAGTCCATCCTTCGTGGCGAACCACATGAAGCCGTACTTGTCCTGGATGATGCAATTGACCATGCCCTGCGAGAGGCCGTCCTCGATGGTGAGCGCGCGGAAAGGAAGGAAGAGCGTATCCTCCTGGGCGCGGGCTCCCATGGAAGCACAGTAGAACGAGACCAGCACCGCTATGCGCGCTGCGAACGTCACGGCGTGTAGAGGCCTTTCGTCATAGCGTACACCACCAGCCCCGCAGCGTTGCGCGCACCTGTCTTTAGCAAAAGGTTGTTGCGGTGGAACTCCACCGTGCGCGGGCTCACGAAGATCTTCTCCGCGATCTCCGCCGTGGTGAGTTCTGCGCAGATGCCGCGCAGCACTTCCAGTTC
>JAGNSU010000075.1 GCA_017987895.1 Flavobacteriales bacterium
GGTTGTCAGCAAGGCCCCAAAATAGCGCAAGTGTTCCCGCGCCTTTGAGTTCGCGCGGGGCCACTTGTGCCTATGATGAGTAGCTCTGGTCGCTGTTCCCGGTGAAGGTGATGCCATTGCGCTGCCAGGGCCGGTAACCCAATTCCTGCGCGTACACATTGGGCGATACGCCGGAGCCGGCATTGTCGATCAGATGCAAGCGTGTGAACGGGGCTTTGCTGCTGGCATTGGTGAAGGCATCGGGCTGCCCGCTCAGCAACACGAAACCATTGCGAGCGGCCGAGGTGAAGCTGTTGATCGAAGTGCTCACCGTCGGGTTCATCATCAACCGCTGGATGGCATCGGTGAACCACTCGATCCGTTCGTTACCGTTGTGGCGGATCTCCAAGGGGTCGGTAATACTCACATCACAGCCCACATAGTCGCCGGGCGCGGGAAAATTGTTCGGGGTAGTGACTTGTGCCTGCCCATATCCGGATACAAGCACGAGACTGGCCAGTATTGCTGGCCGAAGAAGGTTCTTCGCTTTCATGGTCTTTCGTGTTAGAAGTACAACCGAAAGACCGAACCACTACTACTCGGTCAACACGAACGTGAACGTCCTATACTGCTCGTGCTGCGCGATGCGCAGCATATAACTACCTCGTGCCCACGCTTGTACATCCAAACGCCACGAATCCCCAATGATGCGCCCCTGCCAAACGACACGGCCGTAGGCGTCATGCACCCAAGCCGAAGCATCCATCGTCCGGGCGCGCACGATCAGTTCATGCACCGCAGGATTGGGGAACAGTACAATGTCCTCACTTGCAGCTTCCGCAACACCGATCGCCAAAGGGCAGCCCAACGGGTTCGTTGAGACGCACACATTATCGATAAGGGTATAGGCCTGCGGGAACCACCCAAACGTGGCAAACGAGAGCGTATCCGTGATGGCGTTGTCGAAATGGTTGCCGATTATGAGGTACTGATACGCACTGTCCGCCACGAAACTGCCGCTCACCAAGGTCCAATCCACGGTGTCGGAGACGATCCATGGGTAGTAAACATGCGCGGAATTCCCGGCTACGGGCCAGGGATCATTGGATGTCCAAAGCCTTGGCTGCATGGTGAACAGCACGCCGATATGGCTAGAGGCCAGATAGAGAGCGGGATTCTGAAGGCTGCCATTCCATGCTGCGCTCACATAAAAGCTCACATAGTAGGTCTCACCTTGCACTAACGGTGAAAGGAGCTGGGCCATGGGATACTCGCGCCACCCTTCTGGCATTTGGAAGGTGACCAGACCAACATGGGCCTCTCCGTCCTGCGAAAACTGGTATGCGTAGACGCTCTGGGGTACACCGTTGGCCGAACCATTTGGGACACAACTTTGGAAATAGTCCGGCGTTCCGCCACCAGAGAACCAAAGCAGCGGGCCGTAGTCGAATCCCAAGAAGCCAAGGCAGGTATCCGCATCTTCAAAGGAGTGGTTCGGGACCAAGTTTCCCTGCGCTTCACAGCGCGGAGCCGCAGCGAACAACAGGCAGCTCAGTAAAAAGCCGAGACCTACACCGGGCCACCTATTGTTCGTCGCGTTCATCGTTCGTTCCGTTCGTGTTGACCGGGGTAGCATGGCCCGGCCTCTTCCGCTGCTTTCAAGCCATTGTCCGTCGCGGGGTGCGGCAATGCTCCAAGGCAAGACCATGTGTGCATGGTCCGGCGCTGCCTGTGCGGCCCGTGGGTGCGCCTTACCTTTGTGATGCTCTGTTTCGTTTACCTATTACCGTGGGTTGGTGGGACACGAGCGACCGAGGCCCCTGGTGTTACAAGCACTGGGGGCTTCATCATTCTGCCCGAGAACGGGCTTGCTAGCGTAGAGAGAGAGAGAGAGAGAGAGAGAGAGAGACGTGGCCGCCCGGACCGATCGCGGCCTTACCTACTTGGATGCTATGCAGCAATGCTCCCACCATGCCATGGACCACTTGTCCTACTAACCACCAGCCACGATCCGGGAGCACGGATCAAGCGGCTTGATGGATCGAATGTAGCCGCCGCCCTCCAAATTCCAACCCACGGTGGGAAATTTCATATCCAAGTACAAGATAGGATATACACATCCGACGCGGCGGGTGGTGATACGGCCTTCAATGGACTAACTCTTGGCGCATCCTTATCGCGACCGAACATGCTCCCCGCACAGGGTCTCTGTTTCGGGACCTTGCACTGACGAGGTGTGAGGGCGCACGATGGCGAGCACTTACCGATCGCCGCACGTTCCATCCCATCCCTGAGCGTACGGATCGCCCCTCGCGCTACGTTGGGAAACCTTACCTGACCAATAAACCGTCAAGCAAACAAAACCACAAGTCAATGGACAACAAGAGCAACGCCCTCAACTGGTTCGAGATCGCCGTGAACGACCTTGCCCGCGCACAGAAGTTCTACGAAGCGGTCTTCAACATCTCCATGGAGGCCATGGACATGCCGGGCATGCAGATGCGCAATTTCCCCGCCGATAGCATGAACGGCAAGGCCGGCGGCGCGCTGGTGAAGAGCGACATGCACAAGCCCAGCGCTACGGGCTCGGTGATCTACCTGAACGGCAATCCCGACCTGAGCGATGCGCTATCGCGCGTGGAAAAGGCCGGCGGCAAAGTGATCATGCCCAAGACGGAGATCAGTCCTGAGATCGGCCACATGGCGTTCTTCACGGACACCGAGGGGAATACGGTGGCGATGCATTCGCAGAGTTGACCAGGAGGCAGGAGCAGGGGCAGGAGCAAGAGGCAATTCTGGCGACGACTATCTTGGGGTGACGGTTTGCGCCTGCTCCTGCCCCTGCCTCCTTCATGCCAACCACGTTGACCCATGGACCGCTCCACCATCCCCACCTCCATCCCTTTCTCGATCGAACGGACGCTGGAGATCATCGAGCGCACTCCGGGCGTGTTGCGCGTGTTGCTCCAAGGCTTGAGCGACGGTTGGACCCATCACAACGAAGGCGGCGAAAGCTGGACACCCTACGATGTGGTGGGCCACCTGGTGCATGGCGAGCGCACGGACTGGATGGCGCGTATCAAGAAGTGCCTGAGCACCGATGACAAGGCCTTCGTGAAGTTCGAACGCTTCGCCATGTTCGAGGAGAGCAAGGGCAGGAGCCTGGCACAACTGCTCGATGAGTTCGAAGCCTTGCGACGAACGAACATCAGCGAGTTCAAGGAACTACACCTCTCCTCCGCGCAGTTGGATAGCATCGGCATCCATCCCACCTTCGGCGAAGTGCGGCTGCATCAACTGATCGCCACCTGGGCCGCGCACGATCTGGCGCACATCAACCAGATCAGCCGGGTGATGTGCAAGCAATACCGCGAAGCCGTGGGGCCGTGGCGGGAGTTTATTTCGGTGTTGAAGTAGTTCAGGGGCAGGAGCAGGGGCAAGGGCAATTGCTTATTGCGCCTGCTCCTGCCCCTTGAGCTTCCCGATCCACCCCAGATGCGTATGGTGGAAGTTGTCGCCGAACTTGAGGCCGTAGCCGAAAACGCGGTCCATGCTGGCGTGACCGAAGAGGATGATGCCGAGCAACAACGGCGGCGTGGCGTGCAGGGTGCCCATGTCCTTGGACCAAAGGGTGAACACCTCGATCATGCTGGGAACGCTGAAGACCAACACGAGCATGGCGATGCCTTTGTGATGAAGCAGGTTGTATGTGAACGCTCCTACATGTGGGCTTACTAAGTAACCCAGCATGCCTATATCGGGTCCCAATAGCAGGATCGGATAGACCCACAAAGGCACGTCCGCAACGATAAGCGCGAGTACACAGGCAAGGAACTGTGCCAGTTCCTCCAGTCTTAGCAGGTTTTTCATGACATAGGCGTTCGCATGCGCGATGCCGGGTCAAGCCCGGCATGACAATTACCACTCGATCCCCACCGGGCAATGGTCGCTCCCCATCACCTCGTTCAAAATGAAAGCGTCCTTCACCTTCTTCTCGAAGCCCGGGCTCACCAGCACATAGTCAATGCGCCAGCCGACGTTCTTCTCGCGCGCGCCGAAGCGTTGGCTCCACCAGCTGTACTTGATCACCTCGGGATGCATGTGCCGGAACGTATCCACGTAGCCGGTGCCGAGCAGCGCGGTGATGCCGTCGATCTCGCTTTGCATGTAGCCCGCCGTCTTGTTGTAGTTGGCTTTCGGCCGCGCGATGTCGATGGGTTGATGCGCCACGTTGAGATCACCGGTGAAGATGACGGGAAGTTTTCCTGAAGCGAGCTTTACCAGGTAGTCGCGCAAAGCCATGTCCCAGGTGCCCCGGTAGCCCAGCCGTTTCAGGTCCTGACCGCTGTTGGGCACATAGGTGTTCACCACGATGAAGTCCTTGAAGGTGGCGGTGATCACGCGGCCTTCCTTGTTGTGGTCATCGCCGCCGGGGATCCCGAAAGCCACGCTCGCAGGCGCCTCCTTGCTGAGGATCGCCGTGCCGCTGTAGCCGGGTTTCTCCGCTCCGCTGGCGTGCAGGGTGTATCCGTCCATTCCTTTCAATGCTTCCGCGACCTGTTCCGGCGTGGCCTTGGTCTCCTGGAAACAATAGATGTCCGCAGCGAGGGTCTTGAGCGATGTCACCAGGCCTTTGCCGACACTGGCACGAATGCCGTTCACATTGAAGCCGATCAGTTTCATGCGGACAAAGGTGCATGACGGAAGCGTTCGCACCGCGCCGGTCGAAAGGACACTATGGTTAACATGGACCACCTACCTTGGATCCGCAACGGCCCACCCGGCCTCAATCATTCCACTCATGGTCCTGCGCTGCACCGTCCTGCTTACGCTGCTTTCGGTTTTTGTCCCGCTCCACACCAACGCCCAAGTGGATTGTCTGGGGGTGCTAGGCGGACCGGCCCAGCCGGGCACACCTTGCAATGACAGCACCGCAACCGCTGGTAACGATACTTGGAACCCGAGCTGCATATGTGAAGGACAATTGATAGACTGCAATGGTATACCGGGCGGCACGACACTGCCGGGGACAGCGTGCGATGATGGCAACGCGAACACCGTTAACGATGTACGGAGTGTGGACTGCATTTGCATCGGCGACGACTTCGTGGACTGCGAAGGCGTGATGGGAGGATCCGCATGGCCCGGGACGGTCTGCGATGACGGTGATCCATTGACCACCACCGAGCTTTGGTCCTCGAGCTGTGTCTGCATGGTCCCGTGGACCGATTGTGCGAGCGTGCAGTTCGGTTATCACATTCCGGGGTTCCCCTGCGACGATGCCAACCCATGGACGGAGGACGAGGTGTGGTCCGCCGCGTGCGTGTGCATTGGCGACAGCATAAACCTGGTGAGCGGGGTCATCTTCTTTGACGTGGACCAGAACGGGACCTACGGTGCGGGAGACTTTCCGGTACCGAACCGCACCCTGCATACCTCGCCGGGTAACACCAGCACGGTCAGCATCGCCAATGGCACCTATACACTCGTCCTGCAAGCGGGCACACATGAGCTCATCGTGAGCCCCGGCGCGGCGGACCACCAGAGCGGGATGCCCTACACCGTGACCTTCGCCAACGGAGGAAATAGCAGCAGCGGTCATGACCTGGCACTTACAGCCACCGCGCCGCTCACCGACCTCGGCGTGCATGGCGCGTTCGGGCCAGCAAGGCCTGGGTTCAACACTGGGTTCCACATTTATGTGACCAATATGGGCAACCGACGAATCGACGGCAGCGTGGTATTCGCCTTCGACCCGCTCCAACAATTCGTTTCCAGCAACCCGGCCGCCACCGTGAACGGCAATACCTTGAGTTGGGACTTGGACACGCTGGAACTGGGCGAGTTCGTACACATGGCGGCGACCGTGTACACTCCCACGAGCGCCGCCATTGGCACGCCGATCCAATACACCGCGCAGCTCACCACGCCCGATGACAACCCGGCCAACGATCTGTGGTCAGCATCACCGTTGGTAGTGGCCTCGAATGATCCGAACGATATCCAAGTGACCCCTGTGGTGCTGAGCCCGCAAGAGGTAGCGGACGGAACACCCGTAACCTATACCATCCGGTTCCAGAACACGGGCACCTTCCTGGCGGAGCATGTGCGTTTGATCGACTCGCTCCCTGCCGAACTGAACACCGCAACCTTCACCTTTCTTGGCAGCACACATGCCTGCACGGCGCAACTAGCGGCCGGTGTGCTGGACCTGCGCTTCGACCACATCATGCTGCCCGATAGCGGCACGGACCTCCTCCTGAGCAATGGTGCTGCGATGTTCCAGTTCACCCCACAACTGACGCTGCCACTTGGCACGGTGGTGGCCAACCGGGCGGATATCCTCTTCGACTTCAACCCGCCCGTACGCACCAACGATGCGGTGTTCACCGTGGAACAAAGCACCGGCATAGGCATAAGCGCTCCGACTTGGGAACCGCAACTGCGTCCGAACCCAGCGTCAGATATGCTGCATGTGCAATTGCCTGCTTTGCAAGGTGCCCCCGTGGGCGTGCGCGTCATCGATCAAAGCGGACGTGTGTTGCGCGACCTCGTACATCCATCGGGAACGACTTTGTCGATGGCGTTGGATGGACTAGCCGACGGCATCTATAACGTACAGGTGACCGGCGATGGCTTGTCGGTGAACAAGCGGTTCGTCAAGCAGCGCTGACAGGTCCACCGAGGGTCCGTAACATCGCACGATGTCCACGTTCACCTGGGTCGTGCTGATCTGGATCGCCGTCGCGGTGATCACCTTTCCCTTCCTTCTTCGCATGCGCGTGCCCTACGGCCGCCATACCACCACGGGCTGGGGCCCGATGATCGATAACCGCTGGGGCTGGTTCTGGATGGAATTGCCAGCGCTGCTGCTCTTCCCGTTGATGGTGGTGTTCGGCCCCCGGGAAAAGGACGCTCTCACTTGGTTGCTCCTGCTCCTCTGGACCGCGCACTATGTGAACCGGACATTGATCTTCCCCTTCCGCTTGAAGACGAGCGGCAAGAAAATGCCCCTGCTCATTGCTGTGAGCGCCGTGTGTTTCAATGGCGTGAACGGCGCGATCAACGGGTGGTGGCTGGGTTTCGCCGCGCCGGCGGATCGGCCCTTTCCCGACGTGCTCGCGATAATTGGCGTTGCGCTCTTCCTTACAGGCATGCTGATCAACCTGCGGGCTGATGCCCGGTTGATCGCCCTGCGCGGCCAGGGCGATGGATACAAGATCCCGCGCGGCGGGCTGTTCGAGCGTATCAGCTGCCCGAACCATTTCGGCGAGATCGTGGAGTGGACCGGCTTCGCGCTCGCCGCGTGGTCGCTGCCCGCGTTCTCCTTCGCGCTGTGGACGTTCATCAACCTGAGCCCGCGCGCGCAGAACCACCACGCCTGGTACCGTGAGCGTTTCGCGGACTATCCCCTCGAACGCAAGGCGGTGCTCCCCTACCTCTGGTGAAATGCTGATCGCCGTCACCGGGGCATCCGGCCATGTGGGCAGCAATCTCTGCCCCTTGTTGCTCGCGCAAGGCCATCGTTTGCGCGTACTGGTGCATCGCAAGCGCGACCACTTGAACGACCCTGCCTGCGAACATGTGCATGGCGACCTCACCGATCCCGATGCGATGGACCGGTTGGTGCAGGGCGCTGATGCCGTGTACCACCTCGCGGCGCGCATCAGCATCGACAGCGCACGCGACCCACTGGTGCAGCGTGTGAACGTGGATGGTACCGGCAATGTGGTGGAAGCGTGCGTGCGCCACGGGGTGAAAAGGCTCGTTCACTTCAGCAGTATCCATAGTTATCGCGCAAAGCCACGGACGGGCACCTTGGACGAATCACGCGGGCCTGCCGAAGAGTTCGCACCGGCGTACGATCGTTCCAAGGCCGCAGGTGATGCCATCGTGCTGCAGGCGGTGCGAGAGCATGGGTTGAACGCGGTGATCCTCGCCCCCACCTCTGTGTTCGGACCGAACGATCATGGGCCTTCGTTGCTCGGCCAGGCCATCGCGGACATCCACCACGGCCGCATCCCACTGCTCGCTCCGGGGGGCTATGACTTCGTTGATGTGCGGGACGTGGCGCAGGCGGCGGTACACGCCTTGACCCAAGGCGCGGCCGGTGAGAAGTTCCTGTTATCCGGACATTATTACTCTGTGAAGGACCTTGCCGCGGCGATCGGCCGGACAACCGGACGGAAGGTGGTGCAACGCGTAGCACCGGCTTGGCTGCTCTTCGCCCTTGTACCCTTCTTCCGTGCTCAAGCCCGGATAACGAACAAGCCCGCGCTACTCACACGCGAGGCCATCCATGCCTTGCTGGAAGGCCATCCCCGCATCAGTTGCGCGAAGGCCGAACGCATCCTCAGCTTCCACAGGCGGCCCTTCGAGGAGAGTATTTCCGAGACGTTGGCATGGCTGGAGGCATCCCCTGCCGCACAAGCGGAATAGCTCTGGGCAGCGTTCCCCCGGTCGAGGCTGTCCACACCCTGTTGATGAAACTCCCGTGCGCGCGCTTGGCACGGGAGAAGCCTTCCTCATACATTGGTTGAACCATTGACCGACCCTGCGGTCGAACGGATCGGAACCGACCACGCCCTCACGCCATGGCCATCCAACCCTACACCGGCCCCTTCGGCCGCGCCGAACAGATCCACCTGCTGCGCCGGGCGCTCTTCGGGGTCACGCCCGGAGACCTCGCCCACTTCAACGGCATGGGCCTTACGCAGATGGTGGACGAACTGCTCACCTTCAGCACGGCCGTGCCGCCACCGCTGAAGAACTACACCGCACCCGATGGTAACAACCAGCCCGACCCCTCGCTCATCGATCCGAACGTTCCCTTCGGATCCACCTGGGTGAACACGGCGAGCGACCCCCAGGCGCCCATCGATCCGCGCGGTGCACGCATCGCCAGCCTTTTCTCCTGGTGGGTCGGCCTCATGAGCGGCCAGGAACGCAACCTGCGTGAGAAGCTCACCCTCTTTTGGTACAACCACATGCCCACCCAGGCATTGGCGGTCTTCCAGCCCGAAGGCTTGTATTCCATGAACGTGCTGTTGCGGAACCAATGCAAGGGCAACTTCCGGCAATTGATCCACGATGTGACGTTGGAGCCCGCCATGCTGGTCTACTTGAACGGATACCTGAACATCGCCACCGCACCGGACGAGAACTACGCGCGTGAACTGATGGAACTGTTCACCCTGGGACAGGGATCGGGATATGCGGAAAGCGATGTGCAAGCCGCCGCCCGCGTGCTCACCGGATTCACCGTTCAATACGAGGATCAAGGCCAGCCGATCGTTCCGCAGACCATCTTCCTGCCCTTCCTGCACGCCATCACGGACAAGCAGTTCAGCGGTTTCTTCAACAACACGGTGATCCAAGGACAGACCGGGGTGAACGGTGGTGCCAACGAACTGAACGAACTCCTGGACATGCTCTTCGCGAAGGACGAATTGAGCTTGTTCCTCTGCCGGGAGCTCTATCGCTGGTTCGTGCATGGAGAGATCAGCGCCGCCGCCGAGACCGATGTGATCGAACCGCTCGCCGAACTATTCCGCAACAACGCGGGCGCTCCCGATCAGATGGGGACCGTAGTGCGGGCCTTGCTCACGAGCGATCATTTCTACAGTGCCGATGTGCGCGGTTGCATGATCAAGAGCCCCGCCGATCTGGTGATCGGTGACCTGCGGCTCCTCGGAATGCCCTATCCCACACCGGCCCAGTTCGAAGCTCAGTACAGTGTCTGGAAAGACCTGTACTGGCTCATCGGCTACTGCGGGCAGGAACTCGCCAACCCGCCCAATGTGGCCGGCTGGCCCGCCTATTACCAGTTCCCTCAGTACGACAACATCTGGGTGGACACCGCCACGTTCCCGGCGAGGAACTATGCGTTGCAGGGTGTTCTCTACTCCGGCCTTTCCACCCCTGCGAACCTCTACCAGCCCCAGAGCCAGAACCTGGAATTCAAGATCGACCTGGTGGCCTTCACCCAGTTGTTGAGCAACCCGAGCGATCCCAATTCCCTGGTGGCCGATGCGGCCGAACTGCTCTACGGCACACCCCTCTCGCAAGCGGTGCGCGACCAATTGAAAACGAACTTCCTCCTGCTCGGACAATCGCAGGACTACTACTGGACCTTCGCCTATTCCACGTATGTGGCCGACCCCAACACCACGGACATGACCGCGCAGCTCGTTCCACAGATCCTGCTCTGGATGTTCCTTGACATGGTAAGCGCCGCTGAACACCACATCCACTGACCACGCCCATGAAACGCAGGAACTTCCTCCGCTCGATGTCCATGGCCACCGTGGGCGGCTTCACCGTGCGCGGCTTCTCCAACCCCATGCTCGCTCCGTTGCTGAACGGCGTGGGCGAGGACCGGGTGCTGGTGGTGGTCCAGCTCTATGGTGGTAACGATGGCTTGAACACCGTGATCCCCATCGATCAGTACAGCCTCTTGTCCCAGTTCCGGAACAACATGTTGATCCCCGAGACCGATGTGCTCGCGCTCTCCGGCACCAACGGCGCCACGGGGCTGCACCCTTCCATGACCGGTATGCAGAACCTCTGGAACGACGGCAAACTTTCCATCGTCCAGGCCGTGGGGTATCCCGATCCCAACTTCAGCCACTTCCGCAGTACGGATATCTGGGAGACCGGCGCGGACGCCAACCAACTGCTCGACAGCGGATGGGCCGGCCGCTTCCTGAACATGGAATACCCCAACTACCCGGTGGGCTTCCCCAATACCAACATGCCCGATCCGCTCGCCATCCGCGTAGGCGGGCCCGTCGGTGCGGGGCTCCAACACATGGGCGTGAGCATGGGAGCGGCGATCTATAACACGGACGATCCCTTGAACCTCACCAACAACCTGTACACCGATCCGGCGACGGCTGATTGCAAGGGTGGCAAGTTGGACTTCGTTCGGACAGTGCAGCGCCAGACCGATCTCTACGGTGATGTGATCCACAATGCGGCGGTACCCGGTTGCAATCTGAGCACGCTGTACCCCACCGGCACACAGCCCGGTGCACAACTCGCGCAGGCCCTGAAGATCGTGGCCCAATTGATCTGCGGCGGCCTGAAGACCAAGATCTACTGGGTGAGCGATCAGGGCTTCGACACCCATGCACAGCAGACCGACGCCAACGATCCGACCATCGGCGCGCACGCCGATCTGCTCAAGGGGGTGAGCGACGCCATCGCCGCGTTCCAGGATGATGTCCAGTTGCTCGGCATCGCCGACCGCGTGCTCGGCATGACCTTCAGCGAATTCGGTCGCCGCGTGATGAGCAATGCCTCGGGCGGTACCGACCACGGCGCGGCCGCGCCGATGTTCCTCTTCGGCACGCAGGTAATGCCTGGGATCCTCGGCGACAACCCGGAGATCAGCCCGAACACCACGTTCAGCACGAACGTGCCCATGCAATATGACTTCCGCAGCGTCTACGCCAGCGTGCTGCGCGACTGGTTCTGCATGACCCAGACCGATGTGGATACCGTGCTGCTGAACACCTACCAACCGCTCGCCGTGGTCGATCCCGCAGGCTGCCTGGGCATCGGCATCCATGAGGCCAACCAAGGTGCCGGTATCTCACTTCTTGATGCGTACCCGAACCCGTTCACGGAGCGGACCACGATCACGTTCACCAGCGAAGGCGGGCGTGTCGCGTTGCATGTGTTCGATGAGCAAGGCCGCGTGGTGAAGGTGTTGCGCAACGAGGACCTGCCCATCGGCACTTTCACTGTGGATTGCGATCTGGGCGACCAGCCCGCAGGTGTGTACTACTGCCGCCTGCAGAACGGCAGGAAGCAGCAGATGAAGAGTTTGCTGAAGGTGCGCTAGGAGCCGATCACCAGCAAGCGTACCGTGCGCATTGCGCCATCCATACCGGACATGCGCATGATGTAGATGCCTTCGGGCACATCGATGCGGATAGCTGCGGAGGAACGCCAGCTCCGCACGGCGCGGCCGGCGTGGTCGTACAGGTCGATGATCATGTTCGTTCCAATGCCGTATCGGCCGAGATCAAGGTACCCGCCGGAAGCGATGGTCGTTCCCGAGGATCCGAAACCACCCGCAAATTCAACGATGCCTGTGTTCATTGGGCTTGTTCCATAGCCAAGGTGGAAGGCGTACGAATTGTAGTCCCCGAAACCATAGGCGGTGGCCTGGCACCCGGTCGGGCAATCCAGAACATGTTCTCCCGAGGTAACATCGTACTGCGCCCAGAACACACCGGGCACGCCGACCATTGGCGCGAGTTGGGCGCTCACATCCACGCCGTCCAGCAACACGACGGGACTGCCCGCCTCGCCCTGGGTCACTACGTTGACGTAATGCGACGGCGTGCCTTCGCCGGTGAGCGACGACCAAATGGCCCGCTGGTCTTCCCGGTTCTCGGGTTGAAGCCACAGGTAGGCGGGATCCCCGTTGGCGGGATTGCATTCCTGGCTTTCGTTGAACTGGCCGACCGCGACCGGTGCGCTCGCGGTGAGGGTGAGAGGAACGCTCACCACGACGGAGAACACTTCGCCGCTGTCCACGGTGATCGGTGACCCACCGGAGAGTTGCACTACGGTGCTGTCCGCGCTTCCCAGAATGCGCACCTCATCGCCGCCGCGCAACTTGAACGGTACCACGCGGTACTCGGTACCCCACGCGGCGATAGGTTCTATCTGCTGGTACAGATGGTCATCCGCACCCAGTTGACAGTTCACCCGAGCCTGGCGCGCCCCGGAAAAAACAGCGATGGGTTTCGTGGGATCCACGCTGCGCACATACGTACCGCTCAGATCACCGTAAGCCTGCACCTGGAAGGTCTGACCCTGTTCCAGCAGTACGTTGAACGGTGACCCGGGCGGACGGAAGCCCACGGTCAGGATCGATGGGGTGATCTCCACTTCAGTGGCATCGCTCGTAGCCAATACCACGAACTCCGACGGGCTGATGTTGACGACATCCTCATGCGCCAATACCATGTACTCCGTTCCCAAACGTGGGGTTGGCAGCACCATAGCGGCATCGGTGAAATACTGGCGGTGGTGGTAGGAGTAAACGCTCACCGGATCGTCCGCGACCAGACGGATACCGTAGTCGAAGTACGCCTCGTCCCCTGCCCCGTAGTAAATGCTCGTAGGCAGGGTGAGCACGGTGTCGTGGTGGGCCATCACATTGAAAGGGATCGCAAAGCCGGTCGCAGGGATCTGAACCTCACCCTGCGTCGTATGATCACTGGAGATCACCAATTGGAAGTAGGGCGGTTGATTGAACTGGAGGTCCAGATTCTCCATGTACGTGACCCAAAACTCTGTGCCGCTCGAGGTCGCCTGAGCACGGACCGCGAACGCGGCAACGAGGCCTATGGCCATGGAACCGATGCGTTTGTTCATGGGATCAAGGTAGGGACGCTGCTTTCCCGCCGTTCGCTGCCCATTATCCCCCGCACCCTGCGCGCTCACCACCGCAGCAACGGACCGTCCCGCACCGGACAGCGGGGCGAACGCGGAACGCGTCATCGCTGTGTGAAAAGGATCACGATCGCCCCCCTGCTCGTCATGGCCGTTCTGCGCGCCGACGCACAGAACCTGCTCCCCAACGGCGACTTCGAGCAGTACACCCTCTGCCCGGACTACGTGAGCCAGATCGATCGCTGCGTAGGGTGGTCACGACCCACCCATGGCACCAGCGATTACTACAACGCGTGCCTGGGCGTGCCGTTCAGCATGAACGTACCGAACAACCAGATGGGCGATGAGCCCGCAAGATCAGGCAATGGCTATGTCGGGTTCTATGCCTTCAGCGACTTCGATCCCGTGGGTCAGGCACCGGATGCTTACCGGGAGTATATCACCCACGCACTGTCCGCACCTCTCGTGCCCGGTACCGCGTACCAGGTGGAGTTCTTCGTTTCCCTGGCCGACGTGTCCAAGTTCGCCGTGAACGAATTGGGGGCTCTGTTCTCGATGGCCCCGCCGGTGCGGAACGATGATCTGCACATTCCGCGCGTACCTCAGGTCATGCACGGCGGTGCGAGCTGGTTGGACGACAAGATGGGTTGGACACGCATCGCCGGTTGCTTCATCGCCGATTCCGCCTATACCACGCTCACCATCGGCAACTTTCTGGGTACCGCCACCGATCATTTGAACGTGGGTACGCAATACCCGTTGACCAACTATTGCTACTACTACGCGGAGGACGTTTCGGTGATGGCGCTACCAACCCCTTCGCTCGGTCCGGACATCACCGCCTGCGGACCCATTGTGATCTCCGTCGTCGACCCGGATCCGGGAATCGTCTACACTTGGAACACGGGTAGCACCGGATCATCGATCACCGTGGATACCTCGGGTATCTTCATCGTGACGACCTCCGGGCCCAACTGCCCGATGAGCGACACGGTGGAGGTCATCATCGGGCAGCCCTTTGCCTTCACGTTGCCGATCGATACGCTGGTCGACCTATGCGCGGACCCTCTGGTCGTACTCGACATTGGCCCGATCCCCTATGGGGCGAGCGCGTATTGGAGCACCGGGAGCGCGGGACCGCGATGCGAAGTGTCCGCTTCGGGCACCTATTCCGTAACGGTCGATGGCCCGGAGATCTGCCCAAGCACCGCGGAAGTGCGCGTGATCGATACGTGTGTTGGACCCGTGTTCATCCCCAACGCGGTATCACCGAACGGTGATGGCATCAACGACCGGTGGAAACCGGTGTGGTGGGCGGAACGGATCACATCGTATGAGCTGCGCGTCTTCGATCGCTGGGGACATGAGTTGTTCTCTTCCATGGATCCTGAAACCGCATGGGAACCGCACGATGTGCCGGTCGGCGTTTATGCCTACCAGTTGCACGCGATCGAGGAGGGATCGGCCGCGGCGTATGAAGCGGTTGGACACGTTACCGTGGTACGCTGAAGCCTTCCGGCAGGCGCATGGCCGTACCTTGCTCGCCATCCATGTTCAACGCATCCTACATCCGTTCGCTCGTCGGCACTTTCCTGCTCCTATGCGGTCCCTGCGCGCATGGACAAGCGCTAAAGCTTACCGGGCCGCTCCAATGTCCATCGGCACTTGTTTCACGGATCGAAGCACCGCTGAAGGATGATGGCGCCGCGATCGACGTGGGCCACATGCCTTCCCCTTATTCGTATCAACACCTGGGCATTTTCTGCAAGGCAGAAGTGAAGTTGAACCGCTGGCTGCCAGTGCCGGTGATGATCCGCTTGGGCGACGTTCAGCGCGCGGAAGAATTGGACGGAAAAGGCCTGTTCCGTCCGTCGAACTGATCCAGGTCGCCGGCCACGGAGGTCAATCGGCCTCCTTCTTCAACCACGCCTGCACCATGCGTAGCTGCCCGTAGCTATGGGCGCCGTTGAAATGCGCCTGCGCCGTGTTCAGTCCTTCTTCCGGATGCTCGCGCATCCATGCGGCGATCACGTCCCGTGTCGTGGCGGGCATCACGCCTTCAATGTCCACCTTGCCTTCGGCGATCCCTTTGGCGAAGTGTCCTTCGATGGTGGTCAGTGACAGTCCGCGCTCTTTGGCGATCTCTTCCACCGTGCGGCCTTCCTGCACCAGCGCATAGGTCTTGTTGTAGGTCTGGCCGATCTGCGCTTTCGTGCGCCGGGGCTTCTTCTCCGCAGCATCGCCATCCTCTGGGGACCTTCGGCGACGACCGGACTTCCGTGTGGTCTCCGGGTAGCGCTCCAGCAGCGTGGCACGCACCCGTTCCACCATCGCGATACGTCGGTCGGTAATGGTCCGATCGAGCTCGGGGCTCCGCGTAACGGGATCGCCTTGCAGGATAGCCGTGGTCAGGTGCGCGGCGCGCGCGATCATGCCCAGCTTCTTCATCACCATGCCGTCCAACTCGGCCAAAGCGTCCCGGTATTGCTTCGTTCGGCTCAGCAGTTCCACTTCCGCCAGATGCTGTA
>JAGNSU010000209.1 GCA_017987895.1 Flavobacteriales bacterium
TGCTTTACATCACCGATGGGTTCTACTCCTTCGGCAACCAGTTCAACACCGTGTATGATGATGTGAAAGTGCTGGATGTGAGCGGCGACCTCACGTACGATGCGGGTAAGGGCATCCGCTTCCACGGGCGCCTGGATATCTTCAACTACGATACGGATGATCAAGCTGAGCCTTGGAACCTGCCGCCCTATCAATTGGCCATCGGTGCCCGCTATAGCCTACGCGACAAGCTGATCATTGAACTGGACGCCATGTTGATGGGCAAGCGCAAGGCCTTCACGCCCATTTTCGATAGTGTGCTCGACCAGACCCCGGACCGCACAGAGACCGTGGAGTTGAACGGCTTTGTGGACCTCCACCTGGGCGTGGAGTACCGTTACACCAAACGGTTGAGCGTCTTCCTCCAAGCCAGCAATTTGAGCCTGAGCCGCTATGAGCGTTGGGTCAGCTACCCGGTACAGCGGGGGCTGGTATTGGGGGGCGCGAGCTACGCCTTCTAAGGCGCTTCACGCGGCACTATGTACGTTCCGCAAGGGTCATAAAGATCCATCCGGGACATGCAAGCCCAACGGGCTCGTTAAATATCAACAAAACCCCCGTCGTTGTTGGGAAAATGCCCTCGCCAAGAGGGGGCAGAACGGTATCTTCGCGTGCCCTTCGGAACCAGGGCTTTTGAACCCAAGGAACATGTCAGAGACAGCAGTGGAAATGAGCGAGAAGAAGAAGAAGGCCTCGGCCAGCTATTCGGCGGATAGTATCCAGGTTTTGGAGGGCCTTGAGGCGGTGCGGAAACGCCCCGCGATGTACATCGGCGACATCAGCACCAAGGGGCTGCACCACTTGGTCTACGAGGTGGTGGACAACTCGATCGATGAGGCCCTTGCCGGGCATTGCGATACGATCAATGTGCAGATCCTGCCCGACAACAGTATCCGTGTAAAGGACAATGGCCGCGGTATTCCCGTAGACATGCACGCCAAGGAGGGCAAGAGCGCCCTGGAGGTCGTGATGACCGTGCTCCACGCCGGTGGCAAGTTCGACAAGGACAGCTACAAGGTGTCCGGCGGTTTGCACGGCGTGGGTGTGAGCTGCGTGAACGCCCTGAGCGATATGCTTCTGGCGGAAGTACACCGCGATGGCAAGATCTACCAACAAGAGTACAGCGAGGGAAAGCCCAAATACGCGGTCAAAGAGGTCGGCAAGACCGATCAGAGGGGCACCATCGTCACCTTCCATCCCGATGCCACCATCTTCCAGGTCTCGGAGTTCAATTACGATACCCTGGCGGCCCGCCTGCGGGAGCTGTCCTTCCTGAACAAGGGGATCAAGCTCACCCTCACGGACGAGCGCCACACGAACGACGATGGCAGTTTCGTGAACGACACCTTCTACAGCGATCGTGGCCTGGTGGAGTTCGTGCAATACCTGGACGGCACCCGCGCGCCGCTGATCGAGGACGTGATCTACATGGAAGGGGAGAAGCAGGATATCCCCGTGGAGATCGCGATGGTGTACAACGATTCCTACACCGAGAACCTGCACTCCTACGTCAACAACATCAATACCCACGAGGGTGGCACGCACCTGGCCGGTTTTCGCCGGGGCCTGACCCGCACGTTGAAGAAGTACGCCGACAACAGCGGGGCCACCAAGAACCTCAAGTTCGAGATCGCGGGCGATGACTTCCGCGAGGGGCTCACCTGCGTGATCAGCGTGAAGGTGCAGGAGCCTCAGTTCGAAGGCCAGACCAAGACCAAGCTCGGTAACAACGAGGTGATGGGCGCGGTGGACATGGCCGTGAGCGAAATGCTCGAGAACTACCTCGAAGAGCACCCGAAGGACGCCAGGCAGATCGTGGATAAGGTGATCCTGGCCGCCACGGCCCGCCACGCTGCGAAGAAGGCGCGTGAGTTGGTACAGCGCAAAGGCGCCTTCACAGGCGGAGGACTGCCTGGGAAACTGGCCGATTGCCAGAGCAAGGATGCCAGCGCGAGCGAACTTTTCATGGTCGAAGGAGATTCCGCTGGTGGTACCGCCAAACAGGGCCGTAACCGCGAGTTCCAGGCGATACTACCCTTGCGCGGGAAGATCCTGAACGTGGAGAAGGCGATGCAGCACAAGATCCTCGACAACGAGGAGATCCGGAACATCTATACCGCGTTGGGCGTGCATATCGGCACCGAGGAGGACAGCAAGGCCCTTAACATGGACAAGCTGCGCTACCACAAGATCGTGATCATGTGCGATGCCGACGTGGACGGCAGCCACATCCAGACCCTGATCATGACCTTCTTCTTCCGCCACATGCAGCCGCTGATCGAACAGGGCTATCTCTACATCGCCACCCCGCCGCTCTATCTGGTGAAGAAAGGGAAGGAGCAGGTGTATTGCTGGAACGAGGCCGAGCGCGATCTGGTGATCGAGCGCATGAAGGCGGGGAATAAGGAGGCCAGCGTGGGTGTACAACGCTACAAGGGTCTCGGTGAAATGAACGCTGAACAGCTCTGGGAAACCACCATGGACCCGAGCCGTCGCACCCTCCGCCAGGTGACCATTGAGAACGGTGCCGAGGCCGATCGCGTCTTCAGCATGCTCATGGGCGACGATGTGCCGCCCCGCCGCGAGTTCATCGAGAAGAACGCGATCTACGCGAAGTTGGACGTGTAAGCGACCGATCCTTCAGAACCAAGCGAAAGCCCCGATACGTCGGGGCTTTTAGCGTTCGTGGGGAGGATATCACGATCTGTGATATCCTCGATGTCGGTCAGGGAGGATATCACAGTCTGTGACATCCTCGCACCCGGTTATCTTGCATCCAATGGCGAAGAAGCCAACGCCCAAAAGGAAGTTCAAAGCGCGGGAACTCACCATCCTTCCAGCCGGCGCGATCGAAGGTCTCATCTTCGATATGCGCGGCGTGAAGGTGATGGTGGATGCCGATCTGGCCGCGATCTACGGAACGGATACGCGGAGCTTGAAGCAACAGGTGAAGCGGAACCCGAAGCGTTTCCCGAGCGATTTCAAATTCGAGTTGGGGAAGGAGGAAGCCGAGCGTTTGTTCCAGACTTCGCCAAGACTCGTGCCCCTCAAGTTCGCCAAGGTCCCGCCCATGGTGTTCACTGAACAGGGAGTGGCCATGCTGACCAGTGTGCTCAATACCGATCGGGCCATCGCCATGAATATCGAGATCATGCGGGCCTTTGCGCAGTATCGATCGTTCATGCTGGACAACCGGGAGCTTCGCCGTGAACTGCGCAGTCTCGACGCGAAATTGAGCCGGACCTCCAAGGAACTCATGGACCGCATCGATGAACTGACCGCGAAGGTGCTCGTTCGCGATGGGCCCAAACCTGTATGACGCCGGGTCGGCTTCAAGCGGTGAACGGACCTCTGCGGAGGATGTCACAAACTGTGATATCCTCGAACGCCCAACTGCGGGGGTCTACAAGGACTTCGGATCCTAACGCAGCACCGTCACGTGTCCCCTGGCCTTGCCATAGTCCCTTGAGAGCATATCGCGGTACTTCAACTCCCACACATAGACCTCACTCTCCACTGCTACGCCGTGGTAGTTCCCGTCCCACGTCTCACCGGGCGTGGTGCTCGTGAAGATGCGCTCGCCCCAGCGGTCGAAAATGAGGAACTCGTAGTTGTCTACCCAAGGCAGGTTGAAGATGGGCACGAAGCCGTCGTTGATGCCGTCGCCGTCCGGTGTGAAGGCGTTCGGCACATGCACGATCAGGAGATCGTAGATCACCACGGTGGTGCAGATCTCGTCCGGGCAGTTGTTGGCATCGCTCGCGGTGAGGCAAACCTCGTACATGCCCCCTTCACCATCGGGGAAGGTGAACTCCGGATATTCCAACGTGCTGCTTCCAAGCCCGGCGAAGTCCCACAGGAAGTTGACCGCATTGGGCGAAGAGGCATCGAAGAACTGCACGGTGGGATCATCGATGAAGATCGTATCAGGCGCATAGCTGAACGCAGCCTCGACCGGAGGTGGGGTGGCCACATTGGTCAGTCCGATCGCCTTGCATCCCGCAGCGTCCATCATCATTATGTTGTAGGGTCCGGGGCACAGGCCGGGGAAGTACCCGCCCAATTGGAACGCGCCGCCGTTCAGGCTGAAGTAGAGGCCTTCCGTATCAGCGGCTATCACAGTGCCGTCGCAACTACCCGGACAGGTTTC
>JAGNSU010000210.1 GCA_017987895.1 Flavobacteriales bacterium
TCGCGCAGAGCATCCACACCGATCGCATCGGCATGGAGTACCCGATGATCTGCTTCAACGGCGGGCGGCCGGAAAAAGACGGCACCTACAGCGAGCGGACGAAGTATGGCATGATCGGCGTGATCACCCATGAGGTCGGCCACAACTTTTTCCCGATGATCATCAACAGCGATGAGCGGCAGTGGACATGGATGGATGAGGGTCTCAACACCTTCGTGCAATACCTCACCGAGCAGGAGTGGGACCGCGACTACCCCACCGGACGCGGCAGGCCCCGCTACATCGTGGACTACATGAAGGGCGATCCCAACGCAGCACCCGACAAGGTGAAGGCGCGCATCGAGCCCATCATGACCAACAGCGAGAGCATTACGCAATTCGGCAATAACGCCTACGGCAAACCCTGCACGGCGCTCAACATCCTGCGCGAGACCGTCATGGGTCGCGAACTCTTCGATCACGCCTTCAAGACCTATTGTGAGCGCTGGAAGTTCAAGCATCCCACGCCCGCCGATTTCTTCCGCAGCATGGAAGACGCCAGCGGCGTGGACCTCGACTGGTTCTGGCGCGGCTGGTTCTACACCACCGATCACGTCGATATCGAACTCGCTAACCTGCGCTACAAGCGGATCGACCCGCGCGATCCGCTGCTTGCCGAGAAGCTCAAGCGCGACGACAAGGCACGCGAGATACCGGACATCAGCCGTGAGCGCAACCGGACCGACGTGCCGCAGGTCGTGGTGGAGCGCGACCCGAGCACCAAGGATTTCTACAACCGCTTCGATCCGATCACCGCCACCGAGCGCGACGTCACAGAGTTCGAGACGTGGAAGAAGGGCCTGAAGCCGGAAGAACTGGCCCTGCTGAACGAGGATCTGCACCTCTATGAACTCCAGTTCAAGAACATCGGCGGCTTGGTGATGCCGGTGATCCTGGAATGGGAGTACGCCGATGGCACCAAGGAGGTGGACCGCATTCCCGCCGAGATCTGGCGCGTACACGACGAGGTGAGCAAGGTCTTCGTGAAGCGTAAGGAAGTGAAGAGCGTCACCCTGGATCCCTTCCTCGAAACCGCGGACTGCGACCTGAACAACAACAGCTGGCCACCGAAAATGGTGCCCACACGCTTCGACCTCTACAAGGACCGAGAGTGGCGGCAACCCAACCCGATGCAGCTGGAGCGGAAGCAACTGGAGATGAAGGGGCAGTGATCGCTTTTGCCTAGGGGAGGGCTACCTGCCGCTCAACTGAGACAACTGCAGAGCAAGAATTCGTTCACCCTAGTTGCCGACCGCGATCGTTTACCGGATCCGCCGCCCGAGCCAGCGCTTCGGGCCCTAACCCCTTCTGAACGGGGAATCCCTTTCCGCTGACCGGGGCATTCCTGCCTCATCGATCCGTTCATAGCGTAGCGTAGACCGGTCAAGGTGTATCCCAGCACAGTTGGAACCGTCTTTGCTTTGGCCGAGCCGACAAGAACAAATGACCATGAACATCTCCCCGACGCGCACCCTGCTCGTTCTCACGGCCTGCACCGCGCTGGCCAGTTGCAAAAAGTATGATGACGGACCTGCCTTCAGCCTGCGCTCGCGGGAAGAGCGCGTCGCCAACAACTGGCGTGTGGAACAAGCCACGGACGGGGGCAGTGATGTGACCTCCGCCTTCAGTGTGTACGAATTGCGCTTGACCCGCGATCGCGACGCGACCCTGCTCGCATCCTATACGCTGGGCGCGCTCACCCTGGACTTCCAAACCAGCGGCACCTGGGATTTCGAGAACAGCATGGAAGACCTGAGCTTCGACTTCGAGAACAATGCTGCGGACGCCGTCTACGAGATCCTTCGCTTGAAGGAGAACGAGTTGTGGTTGCGCGAGAAGGGGGGCGACCTGGAACTCCACTTGGAGCCGCTCTGAGCCTAAAGTTCGGGACCGGTTCGGACGGCCCATCCTGTCCGAGCCCAGTTTTTCCGCCAGGATCGTTTGTGCCGTGCGGGTCATTGAGGCCAGGTGGTCCGGGCGTTGACCTTGATCGGCCCTTGCAGGTCGCGTTCATACCTTGCTCGCTCCAATCTGGATCATGCGTTCGTACGGCTTGCTTTTATGCTCTCTAATGGCGTTCGGGCGCCTTGCGGCCCAATCCCATCAGTGGGTGCGGACCATGGGTGGTCCCTGGTTGGACGGTGGAGCCAGCATCGCTCTTGATCAGCAGGGTCATGTGTACGCGACCGGAACTTGTCAGGACACGGCCGACTTCGACCCCGGGCCGGGTGTCTTTGAGCTCGCACCGCCAGTTTTTGTGACCAAGTTCGATCCCCTGGGCGGCTTCGAATGGGCGGCTGGCGTTAGGGAAGTAGGCGGAGGCTCGACTTACGCGAACGCGATCGCCGTGGATCCACAAGGGAATGTGATCGTAGCCGGGGGGTACACTGGCACTACGATCTTCGGGTCTGGTCCGGATGCGGACACGCTCTATGCCCACCCAGCTTGGGCGGACTTTTTCGTCTGGAAGCTGAGCACCAATGGGGATCACATTTGGGCCATCGGCATCGGCGGTACCGAGGGTGATGCTGCGAACGCAGTGGCGGTCGATACACTTGGTCGGATCCATGTCGGTGGTTCTTTCAAGGAAACCGTCGATTTCGATCCGGGGCCTGGTATCCAAGAACTGGTATCCGAGGGAGAGGAGGATCTCTTCATATTGAAACTCGATGGTGACGGCCAGTTCATCTGGGTCAAGCACTTCGGTGGGGCATGGCCCGAACACGATGTAAGAGGCTTGATAGTGGATGATCAGGGCAGCGTCTACTCCACCGGCACGTTCTATGGGATAACCGATTTCGATCCGGCCCCGAACGAGGTGTTCATGCATTCTGAAGGAGAGCATGACGCGTTCATCGCGAAGCTGGACAGCGCGGGGATCCTCGTATGGGTGCGGACCTTTGGAGGACCAGGCAACGATATGGGGATGGACATCACGATGGATGGGGCAGGAAACATCTACGCGACAGGGAGGTTCTATGCTAACGCGGAGTTCAACCCCGGACCTGATTCAACTTTCCTCAGTACCACCGGAGGAGATGATGCGTTCGCGATCCAATTGGATGCGAACGGGGATCTGCAATGGGCTCGCAGCGTGGGCGGAGGGCCTCATGTGGATGTGGGCTGGTCCATCGGGATCGATGGAGCTTCGCATGTGATCATAGCCGGGAGTTTCCAGGTGACCGATCCCATCGACTCGGTCGACTTCGATCCCGGACCCGATGAGTTCCTTCTGGCTTCGAACGGCTGGGGCGATGTTTTCGTTTGGACCCTGACCACGAGCGGTGTTTTTGTTTCAGCCGTGTCCGTGGGAGGGCTCGATATGGATTTCGGGGCTGACGGGGCGGTTGACGACTACGGCGGTATCTACGTTAATGGCAATTACAAGGGAGAAGTGGATTTCGATCCGGGAACCGGCATCGACCTCCGTGTCTCAGCCATGGAGCATGACATCTTCATTTGGAAGCTCGGCTCGGGTTCCTCCGGCATGGAACACTTTGCGGATCGTGCCGCACCTATCGTGTTCCCCAACCCCGGCTCTGACCTGCTCCATATTCGTCTTTCGGACGGAAGTGATATCGACCGCCTCATGGTGCGCGACATGTCCGGCAGGCTGGTCGCTGTCGCGCAAGGCGGACGCGGCGCTACCGATCTGGATATTTCACACCTGGCCGCCGGAACGTATCTGCTCGATGTCGGAACGTCCCGCCAAGTACACCGGCTATGCTTCCAGAAACACTGAAAAGGACCGCCGGAACTGGCGTGGAGTTCCACTGATGCCGGTAGCGGATATTAAGAGATCACCCAAAGCCGCTTTGGTCCCAGCCGGAAACGGATGTCCTGCCCGACCTCCACGGGTTCGCCATCCAGGTGCGCGATCGTGCCGGCTTGGTGAACGACCGCTTCACGAGCCACCACAGTGCGGATGTACTTACTCCGATCCGCCCGGCCTGTGTACACATCGTAGAACGCTTTGAAGAGCGGCAGCAGCCAGGGTTTGCTCACCAGTTGTAGCTCGGCCAGCCCGTCATCCGGCGCGGAACCCGGACTGATGATCGCGCCGTTCCCGAACTCGCGGGTGTTCGCGAAGACCAACATCAACACTTCCGCATCTTGTGTTGTTCCGTTC
>JAGNSU010000076.1 GCA_017987895.1 Flavobacteriales bacterium
TGGAGCACGGGTGAGACCACCGAGTGCATCGACGTGACGGTGAGCGGTACCTACACCCTGACGGTGACCAACGCCGAAGGCTGCGAGAGCACCTGTAGCATCACGGTGACCGTTACGCCGCCGCCGGTGTGCACGATCGGTATCGATCTCGTCTGCGAACCAGGAACTACAAGGCTCTGTGCACCGGCTGGCGCGTATAGCTACTTGTGGAACACAGGAGCAACCACCGCATGCATCGAGGTCACCACGGGTGGGACATACTCGGTTGAGGTGACCAATGCGGCCGGATGCAGCAGCATGTGCAACATAACGGTCACCGCATCACCAGTACCGGAGTGCGTCATTCTTGGCAACACCATCTTCTGCGAGGGCGAACCCAACAAGCTCTGTGGAACACCCGGTGCCGTTGGCTACCTGTGGAGCACGGGTGAGACCACCGAGTGCATCTATGTGAACGCATCGGGAACTTACTCGGTCACCGTTACGAGTGTGGACGGATGCAGCAGCGAGTGTATCCTGACCGTCACAATGGTGCAGCCCTCTGCGCCGGACGCTATCCTGGGGCCGATCGCTGTGAGCACAAACCAAGTGGTGAGCTACTCCATCGATGCGGTCGCAGGGGCGACGGCGTACGAATGGACCTTACCCCAGGGTTGGATCGGTGACACGACCGGGCTGGTGATCAATGCCACCACCGACGGTACGAACAGCACGGATCTGCTCTGTGTCCATGCCTTGTTCGGCGACTGCGTAGGTCCGGATACATGTATCACGGTGTCCTTCATCACCGGTATCAACGATGTGAATGGTACTGGCTGGTTCACCATACTGCCCAATCCATCCAATGGCGGGTTCCAATTGGTCCCCTCCGGCGGGAACACGGGGTCGATACACATCATGGTCTTCGATATGCTCGGACAACTCGTGGTAGCTCCCATGGCTTTGAGCGGAACCCAAGCGACCACGCTCCATATGGAGAACGAAGCGAACGGGGTCTACTTCCTTCGCGCGGTCCTCGGGAAGCAGGACAGGATGTTCGAACTGGTGATCCAAAAGTGACCTGACCCGGATGAAAAGAAGCTCAACGACCTCGCCATCATCAAGAAGATCCTGTTCATGAGGTGATCTTCGGTCTTCCAGTGAGAATGCCCCCGTCTCGGGGGCATTCTTCGTTTGTTATCGGCCGTTGTAATTGGGCTCGCGTTCACTTGGGTTGAGCGGTCCTGCAAAGAAATACCCGAAGAGCGGGCACTTGTTTCCCCAACAACGGCAACGAACTACCCGCCGCGATGCCGGGGTGGGAAGTCCCCGATCATGTGGTCCCCACGATCCTATTGAGACAGGCGCCGTGCCAGGTCTCCGGCACGGAATTCAGGCTACCATGATGAGGTCTTGATAGAAATAGGAGTTGTTCCTGTGATCGATAGCTCCCTCGAAGCGCCGAATTATCATGAAGCTATTCATGCAGAACATGTTCAGCCTACGGTGCAAAATGCTCGTAGTTCTTGAGCTTCGTCAATTGGGGTTCGAGTATTCCATTGCCGAACTTGAAGCGGCGGATCTCGAAACGATAGCCCCTGAGGTGAAGTACGCCATATTGACCAGCGCACTGCGCAAGTACAACATCGTATTGAAGGGTGAGGAACGAGCTATGCTCCTCGACAAGCTCAAATACGCGATCATTGAGGTCATTTACCGTTCCGATGGAATGCCGCAGACGAGACTTTCCGTCTATCTCAGCGAGCAAATGAAATATAACTACTGCTACCTATCCAGCTTGTTCTCCCATGCGCATGGTTACACATTGGAGCACTTCATCATCGAACACAAGATCGAGCGTGTCAAACAACTACTTGCGGCCAGGGGTCTCACCTTGTCCGAGATCGCATGGCAGCTCCACTACAGTAGCGTGGCCCACCTCTCCAACCAATTCAAGAAGATCGTTGGCGTAACTCCGTCCGGTTTCAGAACGGCGGTACACATGCGGCACTCGGCCTTCCCCGGGGTCCCGGAACCGGCCCCGGCCTATATTGGGCACCATGCCACCCAAATTGCTGGTGTGCAGACCGGCCAGCGCAATGGCCACGACATGTCGGGCTGATCGATCATCCAGGACGTCTCTGCCTGTGTCATTTTAGCACCATGACGCCCCCTTCTTCTTCGCTTGCCCCCTTGACCAAAGCCCGCGCCTATTGCGCCCGGCAGGAGCGCTGCCAGCAGGAGGTGCGGGACAAGCTGTACGGCTGGGGTGCGCATAAGGGCGAGGTCGAGCCCATCATCGCACAGTTGATCGCCGAGCGGTATCTGGACGAGAAGCGCTTCGCTGAGCACTTCGCCGTGAGCAAGTTCCGCCAGAAGGGATGGGGGCGGCGGAAGATCCAGCAGGCGCTCCAACAGAAGCGCGTCTCGGCGCCCTGCATCCGCTTCGGCCTACAGGCGATCGATGTTGGCGAATACCGCGCGATGCTCGCGAAGTTGTTGCGCAAGCAACTGTTGAAGTTGCGCACCGTACCTGATCCGCAACGCGGCATGCGCGCATTGCGCCACTTGAGCGGGCGCGGCTTCGAGCCCGATCTGGTGCGGGCGGCGATGGGGCGGGAGGAGGACTGATCCCGCAACACCGCGCCCCGCTTACTTTTGCCGCCTGCCTGCCCAAAGCAGTGCGCTTAAAGCCCACCAGCCAGCGCTGGCGCCCATGGTCACCATCGACAAGATCACCGGATTGAAGGAACGCCTCGAAGCCCTCAAAGGCTTCCTGGACGTGGAGGAGAAGCGCGGGCGGATCCTGGAAGAAGAGAAGTACACCCAGGACCCCGACTTCTGGAACGACCAGAAGAAGGCCCGTGGAGTGATGCAGAAGATCCGTGAGATCAAACGCTGGGTGGAGCTCTTCGAAGGCGTGAAGCGCGAGGTGGACGACCTGGAGGTGACCTACGACTTCTTCAAGAGCAAGGATGTGCCCGAGGAAGAACTGGACGCCCAGTTCAAGAAAGCCAGCGAGGCGTTGGAAGAGCTCGAGTTCAAGAACATGTTGAGCGCGGAGGAGGATCCGCTGAGCGCCGTGGTGCAGATCACCAGCGGGGCGGGCGGCACCGAGAGCAACGATTGGGCGATGATGCTGCTGCGCATGTACCGCATGTGGGCGGAGAAGAACGGCTACAAGACCCGCATCCTCGACTACCAGGACGGCGACGCGGCCGGCATCAAGCAGGCCACCATGGAGGTGGACGGCGAGTTCGCCTTCGGCATGCTGAAAGGAGAGAACGGTGTGCATCGCCTGGTGCGCATCAGCCCCTTCGATAGCAATGCGCGGCGCCACACCAGCTTCGTCAGCGTGTACGTGTTCCCGCTGGTGGACGAGACTATCGACATCGACATCAATCCGGCGGACATCACCTGGGACACCTTCCGCAGCGGCGGCGCTGGCGGGCAGAACGTGAACAAGGTGGAGACCGGCGTGCGCCTGCGCCACGCGCCTACCGGCATTGTGATCGAGAACACCGAGACCCGCAGCCAGCTGGACAACAAGACCAAGGCCCTGCAACTGCTGAAGAGCCAGCTCTACGAGGCCGAATTGGAGCGGCGCCGCAGCAAGCGCAGCGAGATCGAGGCGGGCAAGAAGAAGATCGAGTGGGGCAGCCAGATCCGCAACTACGTGCTACAGCCCTACAAGATGGTAAAGGACGTGCGCACCGAACACGAGACCAGCAGTGTGGACGATGTGCTGAACGGATACATCGATGAGTTCCTGAAAGCATTTCTGATGCAGCAAGGGCAATCACAGAAGGTGTGATGATGGTTGTCGGTAGTCAGATGGTAGTTGTCGGGGCGCCGACCACCACGACGGACAACTGGCAACGAACAACTGACAACTGAGTTCATGGAATACCGGATCGAAAAGGACACGATGGGCGAGGTGAAGGTCCCCGCCGACAAGTATTGGGGCGCGCAGACCGAGCGAAGCCGCAACAACTTCAAGATCGGCCCGCCGGGCAGCATGCCGCGGGAGATCATACATGCCTTCGCTTACCTGAAGAAGGCCGCAGCGCTCACCAATGTCGAACTGGGGAAGCTGCCCAAAGAGAAGAGCGACCTGATCGGCAAGGTGTGTGACGAGATCCTCACCGGGGCGCTCGATGACCAGTTCCCGCTTGTGATCTGGCAGACCGGCAGCGGCACGCAGAGCAACATGAACATGAACGAGGTGATCGCCTACCGCGCGCACGTGGTGAACGGTGGCAAACTCGCCGATGAGCAGAAGGTGCTCAACCCGAACGATGACGTCAACAAGAGCCAGAGCAGCAATGATACCTATCCCACCGCGATGCACATCGCGGCCTACAAGCTGACCGCGGAGGTCACGCTGCCGGGGGTGAAGAAGTTGCGGGAAACGCTGGACAAGAAGGCGAAGAACTTCGCGAGCATTGTGAAGACCGGCCGCACGCACTTCATGGACGCCACGCCGCTCACCCTCGGCCAGGAGTTCAGCGGCTATGTGCAGCAACTGGACAACGGCATCCGCGCGATCAACAACGCGCTGGAGATGGTGCGCGAACTCGCGCTCGGCGGCACCGCCGTGGGCACGGGCCTCAATGCACCGAAGGGCTATAGCGTGCTGGTGGCGAAGAAGATCGCCGAGCTGACCGGCCTACCCTTCATCACCGCGCCGAACAAGTTCGAATCACTCGCCGCGCACGACGCGATGGTGGAACTGAGCGGTGCATTGAAGCGACTCGCTGTGTCACTGATGAAGATCGCCAACGACATCCGCATCCTCAGCAGCGGTCCCCGCAGCGGCATCGGTGAGTTGGTGATCCCCGACAACGAACCCGGGTCATCGATAATGCCCGGCAAAGTGAATCCCACGCAGCCGGAAGCGCTCACCATGGTCTGCGCGCAGGTGATCGGCAACGACGTGGCCGTGAGCATCGGTGGCATGCAAGGCCACTTCGAGTTGAACGTCTTCAAGCCGCTGATCGCCGCCAACGTGCTACAGAGCGCGCGCCTGCTCGGGGATGCCTGCGTGAGCTTCAACGACCGCTGTGCGGAAGGTATCGAGCCGAACAAGGAGGTGATCAAGCGTCACCTCGAGAACTCATTGATGCTTGTGACCAGCCTCAACCCGCACATCGGCTACTACAAGGCGGCCGAGATCGCCAAGAAGGCGCACAAGGAAGGCACTACGCTCAAGGCCGCAGCATTGGCGCTGGGCTACGTCAGCGCCGAGGATTTCGATAAGTGGGTCGACCCCGCGAAGATGTGCAGCGAAGGCTGAGGGAACCGCAGCTCAACCCTCCGGGGTGATGATCCTCACCGAACGACCGGAATAGGTTCCGTCACTTTGTGGCATGCGGTGGAAGGGGACCAAACTGTACAGCATCTTCACCTTCAAGTGCCCGGTATGCCATGAAGGCGAGTTCTTCGTGTCGCATCCCTATGACCTGGCCAGGGTAGGCGACCTGCACAGTCACTGCAACGTGTGCGGAACGAAGTTCGAGAAGGAGATCGGCTTCTACACCGGCGCGATGTACGTTTCCTACGCCTTGGGCGTGGCGGAATTCGCCACCGTGTGGGTGGCCGTCAGCGTGCTTTTCCCAGGGCTTGGCATGGCCGGACAGATGCTGGCTGTCGGGATCCCCCTTTTGCTCGTGGCCCCTTGGTTCTATGCGCTCAGCAAGATCATCTGGGCGAATATGTTCTTCCACTACGATGCGTCCAAGGTGTCCAGACCCGGCGGCAAGGTGGTGCCCGAAGGACGGTAGAGCGTATCTCCATAATGCCCGTCGGGCTGCGCGCGGTTCTTTCGCGCTCATGCTTCGTTGCCGGAAACCTCACAGAGTACCGCTCCGCCGCCGAAGCGGCTATGGCGCGCAGGAGGCCAACTGTGCTCGGTTCCGGCGCCTCTCCTGATCGCGAAATTCCTCGCGCTCGCTTCCGACAGGCATCATTGAGATGCGCTCGAGGTGGGGGTGGCCGTGCTACTTTGCACGCATGTTCACCGACCCCAAGTTGCAGCGCGAGTTCGAGAGCGTGGTGGTGCATCGTTCCCTACCGGCGGGTGCCGAGTTGATGCGCGCCGGTGACCCCATCACGCACATCCCGATCGTACAGAAGGGCAGCCTGCGCATCCTGGCCCAGGACCCCGAAGGGCGGGAGCGCTTCCTCTACCACATCATGCCGGGCGAATCCTGCGCCATGTCGCTCACCTGCTGCGGCTCCAAGCGCACCAGCAGTGTAATGGCGGTGGTCGAGGAGGATGCCGAGTTGCTCATGGTTCCCGAACGGTACATGGAGGAATGGATGGTGTATCCGGAATGGAGACGCTTTGTGAGCGATACCCAGGCCCAGCGCTTCGGCGAACTGTTGGAGACCATCGAGGTGGTGGCCTTCCGCAAACTCGATGAACAACTCTGGAACTATCTGGTGAAGCGCGTGCAGGCCACCGGCAACCACATCCTCAAGGTCACCCACCAGGACATCGCGCAGGAACTCAACTCACCGCGTGAGGTGATCACCCGGCTATTGCATCAACTCCAGCAAGTGGGACGTGTCACCGTTTCGCGGGGCTCTCTCGAAGTACACCTTTCCGCCGACTGGAAACCGGTCTCAGAGAAAGGGCTGAAGGACGCCCTCTAGTTGGGCGGCGCTCACCACGCCGGACTTTCGCCAGACGATCTCCCCCTTTTTGAAGATGGCCAGGGTGGGCACGCCCCGCACGCCATAGGCCTGCGCGGCTGCCGGGTTCTTGTCCACATCCACCTTGATCACGGTGGCGCGATCGCCCACCATCCCTTTGAACTGGTCCAGGATCGGCTTCATCATTTTGCACGGTCCGCACCATTCGGCGTAGAAATCCACCACCACCGGCTTTTCACCGTTGATGAGGGTGTTGAAGGAAGGGCTCTTGGTCTCCATGGTCATTTGATCTCTTCATAACTGACGTCCGCTGTCGCAGGGCGGCTCGTGCCTTGCTCGACCTTGTTGCGCGGTGGCGCGCAGGCGGCACCGCAACAGCCTACGTTAAAGAGTGCCTGGAACCCAAAGAAGGCGGCGGCCGCGTATGCCACCGGCTCGTGCTGGGCGATGCCAGCGAACAGGAAGACAATGGCGAAGGCGAGCCGCATCCAGCGCATCGCATGCCAGTCGGTCAATAGGCGTGTTCGCATTGTTCCTTGACGAGTTGATCGACCTTGGTCCAAGGCCCCCCATTGTATACGCTGGATCCGTGGGCTTGCACCACATGCACGGCCTGCCCGCTCCGCATGCCGCTGCGGCAGCAGGTGATCACCGGTTCGGTCTTGTCCAATTTGTGCAGGTTCTGGGTAGGGACGTCCAGCGGTATATTGATGGAGCCCTGCACATGCCCCTGCGTGTATTCCGCAGGTGTGCGTACGTCCAAGATGAGGGCGCCTTTAGTGAGCACCTGCTTCAGGTCCACCTTGGGACCGATCCCGAAGAGCGAGCGTAGCATCGGTCAGGGGGTGGAATTCGGGCCGCTGTTGTTCCCCTCTGGTGATGAAGGGCTCTTGGCCGGTTTCGCGAACGAGTTGAGGAACAAGCCCCCCATGAACGCGCCGTACAAGGTGCTGTTCACCGGGCTGGAGGTGATGGAACAGCCCGTGGTGCAGCCGAACTGGCTCCAGTAGAACCAGCCACCGACCGCTCCGAGAACGATGCCGACACCGGTAAGGAGCAACGTGCGCTTCATTTCTTCGGGCATGTGCTCATGCCGAACGGGGCATAAAGCGGGCAGAAGCTCACGACGCTGGTGGCAACGAAGACCGCTGCGAGCACCAAAAGCACGATCCCGAGCGTGCCGCTCACGGTTCCCGTGAAGTACAAGATGGCGATGACCGCAGCGACGAGGATGCGAATGATGCGATCGGCGGTACCCATGTTCGGCTTCATTGTGCGTGGTGTTTCTACCGCAAAGGTCGGATGAAGGATCCGCCCCTTTCGTGACGATCATCACCATGGCGAACGTCGTACCCGTCAAGGCGAAGGGCTACCACCGGTAGCCCTTCGCGCAAACAGGTCCGAAACGTCAGCGCGCTTACAGCAGAGTGGTCGGTTGCACGAAGGCCGTGCGCGGCACGCTGGTGTTCTTGATCCCCGAGAAACCATCGGCTACGTCAAGGAAGTTCTCCCAGCCACGGGCCTTCAGCATCGAAGCGGCGATCATGCTGCGGTAACCACCAGCGCAATGCAGGATGAAGGGTTTGTCCTTCGGGATCTCCGCGAGGTGGTTGTTCAGTTCGTTGAGCGGGATGTTCACCGCGCCCACGACATGCTCCGCTTCGAACTCGCTCTTCTTGCGCACGTCGAAGACCAACGGCTTCAGAGCGTACCGCGCGGCGAAGTCCTCCGCAGTGATCCGCGCCACGGTATCCACGGGATTGCCCGCCGCCTTCCAGGCGCCGAAGCCGCCCTTCAAGTAGCCTACGAGCCCATCGTGCCCGATGCGGCTCAGGCGGATCATGGCTTCCTCTTCTTTGCCTGGATCGGTGACCAGTAGGATGTGCTGCTTGAGGTCGGGCACCATTTCGCCCACCCACATCGCGAAGCTGCCGTCCAGTCCGAAGTTGATGCTGCCGGGAATGAAGCCCTTGGCGAAGTCGCCCGCGCTGCGCGCATCGATGATGAGGGCATCGTGCGCGGCTGCCGCTGCCTCAAAGGCATCCGGGGTGTGCCCCACACGTGCGCGTTCCATTACCGTGTCCAGGGACTCGTAGCCTTTGATGTTCATCAGCACGTTCTGCGGGAAGTAGCCCGGAGGAGGCATCAGACCGGTGAGCAGTTCCTTCTTGAACTCCTCTTTGGTCATATCCGGGCGCAGCGCATAGTTCGTCCGTTTCTGGTGGCCGAGCGTATCCTGCGTTTCCTTGCTCATCATCTTGCCGCACGCGCTGCCAGCGCCGTGGTTCGGGTACACGATCAGATCATCGCTCAACGGCATGATCCTGTTGCGCAACGAGTCGTAGAGCATGCCTGCCAGCTTGTCCTCGGTGAGGTCGGCGATCACATGCTGCGCCAGGTCCGGGCGACCAACATCACCTATGAAGAGCGTGTCCCCGGTGAAGATGCACTTCTCTTTTCCGCTCTCATCGATGAGCAAATAGGTGGTGCTCTCCAACGTGTGACCCGGCGTATGGATCACACGGATGCGCGCCTTGCCCACGTTGAGTTCCTGCCCGTCGTTGGCCACCATCGCTTCGAAGCCGGGCTTGGCCGTAGGGCCGTACACGATCGTGGCACCGGTCTTCTTCGCCAGGTCCAGATGGCCGCTCACGAAATCCGCGTGGAAGTGTGTCTCCAGCACGTATTTGATCTTCGCACCGTCGCGCGTCGCACGATCGATGTAAGGTTGTACCTCGCGCAGCGGATCGATCACGACCGCTTCGCCGTTGCTCTCGATGTAATAGGCGCCGTGCGCCAGACATCCGGTATAGATCTGCTCGATCCTCATGGTGGGTCGCCGCGCATGGTTGACGTCGGCGGAACAAAACTCCATGCGGAGCGGTGGCCTTTTACTGATCCTTGTCAGGATAATGGCTGTTCGGTGAGGATCGTCACCGATGGGGGTGAGGGGTCGCGATACGTTCGCATCGTCTAACACGCTCGCCATGGCAAAGCACTTCCAAATCCTCGTGATCGGTGGCGGGAACGCCGGTCTTTCCGCAGCCGCCTTGTTGTTATTGAAGAACGGCAAGCTCAAGGTCGGCATCGTGGAGCCTTCGGAAAAGCACTACTACCAACCCGCCTGGACCCTGGTCGGGGGTGGAGCGTTCAACATCAAGGACACCGAACGCGACGAGAAGGACTTCATTCCGAAGGGCGCGGAGTGGATCAAGGACAAGGTGGCCACCTTCCAACCGGATAGCAATGAGGTGGTGCTGGCCAGTGGGGAAGCGATCGGTTACGATCAGTTGCTCGTGTGCCCCGGCATCCAGTTGGATTGGAGCGCGGTGAAGGGCTTGCAGGAGAACCTCGGGAAGAACGGTGTCTGCTCGAATTACAGCTTCACCTACGCACCCTACACCTGGGAGTGCATCAAGGGCTTGAAGAAGGGCAAGGCCGTGTTCCACAACCCGCACACGCCCGTGAAATGCGGTGGTGCGCCGCATAAGATCATGTACCTCGCCGCTGACCATTGGCGCAGGGAAGGTGCGTTGAAGGACATGGATATCCAATACTGGAGCGGGGGGACCAAGCTCTTCGCGGTACCACGCTATGAGAAGACCTTGCTGAAGGTGGTGGAACGTGGAGGGATCAAGCTCAACTTTTTCTGGAAGCTCGAGGAGATCGATGGGCCGAACAAGCGTGCGCGCTTCGTGGGCTTCGGGGAGAAGAACAAGGACGAGGTGAAGTGGGTGGACTATGACATGCTCCATGTGACGCCACCACAGAGCGCTCCCGACTTCATCAAGAAGAGCGCATTGGCGAACGCCGCCGGTTGGGTGGATGTGGACAAGCACAGCCTGCGCCATGTGAAGTATGCGAACGTGTGGAGCATCGGCGACGCTGCGGGGTTACCCACCTCGAAGACCGGCGCTGCTATTCGCAAGCAAACACCCACCGTGGTGGCGAACATGCTCGCGGCCATGGCCAACAAGCCCCTGCCTGCGGACTACAACGGGTATACCTCGTGTCCATTGATCACCGGGTACGGCAAGCTCGTGCTCGCGGAGTTCGACTACGACAACAAACCCCAGGAGACCTTCCCCATCGACCAGAGCAAGGAACGGTGGAGCATGTACCAGTTGAAGCGGGAAGTGCTCCCGCGTTTGTACTGGAACTTCATCCTGCGTGGTAGGGCACAAGGCTGATCGATCAAGAACACCCGAATATTCATGAAGCAAATTCTTTCACTCTTCGCATTTCTCCCGTTGTTCCTGACCGCACAGTACTTCAACGGGCGCCAGTTGGTGCTGGAGGAGGTCACGGTGCCGGATATGCCCGCGCTCCAATCCTTCGCGTGGGGGCAGCACAATGGCCAGTGGTTCCTCATCGGCGGGCGTACCGATGGACTGCATCGTCGGCAGCCTCCTTTCGCCTTCCTTGCCACCGGGAACAACCTCAGTGCTTATGTGGTGGATCCCGCAACGCAGCAGGTGTGGTCCGCACCGATCTCCGCGCTTCCGCAGTCCATGGAGGAACAGCTGCAGAGCACGAACATGGAGTTCGAGCAGCGTGATAGCACACTGTATTGCGCCGGTGGCTATGGCTATTCGTCCACCGCGCTCGATCACATCACCTATCCCAACCTCACCGCGATCGATCTGGCAGGGGTGATGGACGCCATCCGCAACGCCCAACCCATCGCGCCCTTCTTCCGGCAGTTGACGGATCAACGCATGGAGGTCACGGGAGGCCAGATGCGATTCCTCAACGATCGCTTCTACCTGGTCGGTGGCCAACGCTTCATCGGACGGTACAACCCGATGGGGCCGAACCAGGGACCTGGCTTCATCCAGGAATATACCAACGCCGTGCGCCGCTTCGCGATCGATGATGACGGTGTCTCACTGGCGATCAACGACTACTGGGAGTTGGTGGATACGGTGAATTTGCATCGGCGGGACTACAACATGCTGCCACAGATCTTCCCGAACGGAGAGGAGGGCTTCACCGCCTTCACGGGTGTGTTCCAGTACGCGGATGATATTCCCTGGCTGAACACCTTGGACGTCATCGACACGAACGTCACGGTGGTACCGGTGTTCGAGCAACTGCTGAACCAGTACCACAGTGCCCATGCGGGCCTCTACGATGGCAATGCCAACGCCATGCGGTCCGTGTTCTTTGGGGGGATCGGCCGGTACTATTTCGATGGGAACGGCACCCTGATAGACGATATCAGCGTGCCCTTCGTGAACACGATCAGTCTGGTGCAGCGCGATGGTCAGGGTGTTCTGATCGAGGCCCAGGTCGGGACAATGCCCGCATTGCTCGGTGCCAGTGCGGAGTTCGTCCCGTGGCCGGGAACGCCGCAGAACGCGAGCGGGATCATGCTCCAGCATTTGTTCGTAGGTGACACCATCGTATTGGGTCATGTGGTCGGTGGGATCGAAAGCACAGCGGGCAACATCTTCTTCATCAACACCGGTGTGGAGAGCGAGGCCTCTTCGCGGATCTTCCGTGTGCTGCTGGTCGATCCGGCGCAATCCGTTCCGGCTGTGGAGGAGAGCGCAGTGGCCGTCCGGTTGCACCGCGAGGGCGATGTGTTGCACATTTCGATCGGCACGGGCATGATCGGAGGGTATAGTGTTCGCGTGTTGGATACCGTAGGTCGTACCCTGCGGGTGCTCGCGGACCATGCCGAGGGTGCCGGACGGTCGTTCGATCTGGACCTTCAGCAACTGGCCCCCGGTGCGTACATGGTCGAGGTGCGCAACGGTCAGCGCGTATTCACTGAGCGGTTCATCCGTTGATCGTTCCAGCACCGTATTATTGATCATCCCCGATGGCCCAATGAGGAACGCTTTCGCCGCTGCGTTGCTGCTCCTGTGTTCAAGGGAAGTCTCCACGCAGGTGCTGGTTACCGGCGCCATGCGCAACACCATGTTCAATGGTCAGCTCGCTGGGCTGGTGCGTATGGACACGATCGCGAAGCAGGGCGCGTTCGGCATCGGTCCCCTGGATCACCTTCGAGGAGAGTTGCTGCTCTGGGACGGTGTGCCCTATGTGTCGAGCGCGACCTCCGATACGTCACTGGCCGTGGAGGTCGATCGGGAGGTTTCAGCACCCTTCTTCGTGCATACGACAGTACGGGAATGGGTGGAGGTGCCGCTACCGGACAGCATCACGGGTCTTGTGGAGTTGGATGGTTTTCTTACCGGCCGGTTCGCCCACGAGAACAGGCCGATGGCCTTCAAGTTGGCCGGATCGATCGCGCGTGCGGAGATCCATGTGATGGACCTTCCGCCGGGTTCGATGGTGCGGTCTCCGGACGATGCCCACGAGGGCCGGAAGACCTTTGTTAGGGAGAGGGTGGAGGCCGATCTGCTCGGCTTCTTCTCCACCAAGCACAAGGCCGTGTTCACGCACCACGACACGAACATCCACGTACACTTGGTCGACAAGGAGCGCGGTTGGATGGGGCATGTGGACGGCTTGCGCTTCGACCCGAAGGCGATCCGTCTCTTCGTTCAAGTTCAGTGATGTTCGTCACCTTTCTGGACGGGTTTTTGGGTTCACTTTGTGTCGCATAACAAACCCCGAACATGGAAACCACACATATGCCCCGGATCGGCGACCAAGCTCCCGATTTCGAGGCCCTCACCACGACCGGACCCATCAAGTTCAGCGAGTACATCAAAGGCAGTTGGGCAATTCTCTTCTCACATCCTGCCGACTTCACGCCCGTATGTACCACCGAGCTCTCCGGCTTCGCCCAGGAGAAGAAGTGGTTCGCGGACCACAATACGAAGCTCATCGGTGAGAGCATCGACAGCATACACAGCCACGTGGCCTGGGTGCAGGCCGTGCGCGAGAAGACCGGAGTCTACATGGACTTCCCGATCATCGCCGACATCGATATGAAGGTGGCCCACCTCTACGGCATGCTGCACGACAATGCGAGCAGCACCGCTGCGGTCCGGGCCGTGTTCTTCATCGATCCCAAGGGTATCATCCGCCTCATCATGTACTACCCGTTGAACGTGGGCCGCAACATGGAGGAGATCAAGCGTGTGCTGGAGGCTATGCAAACGGTCGACGCGAACAACTGCGCGATGCCGTTGAACTGGAAGAAGGGCGATAAGGTGATCGTGCCACCGCCAAAGACCTTGAAGGACCTCGACGCACGCCTCAACGAGAAGGGGATCGAGCTCATCGACTTTTACCTCGCGAAGAAGGAACTGGCTCCGGCTTGACCTTCTGGTCGATCCCCACTAGGCGCCTTGGTCAGCGATGACCAGGGCGTGCTTGTTCGTGCCCACTGATGGCATTAGGTCGGCGTTCAGTTCCACCCCAGCGTCCCTCCACACAACCACCACGTCCTTCCGAAGCCCATATCCCGCAAGGTCTGCGCAGCCTGTGCACTGCGCCCGCCGCCCTTGGCGCAAACAGTAACGATGCACTGCCGCCGCGGCCAGTTCCTTGCCTGTTCGAGCAGGCCATCGATCGGGATGTTCTCCGCAGCGGGCAGGTGTCCGCTGGCATACTCCTCCGCTGAACGCACATCCACCACACGTAGATCGGGCTTGCCCAACCAGTGTTTCAGATCCTCGGGCTCCAGGCATCTCCGTTCAGCGGGCATGCGCGACCACACCACCAAACCCGATAGCACCGTGATGGCTCCGATGGCCAGGATGGAAGCCGTGATGCCGAAGTGATCCGCGATCAAGCCGGTCATCAGTGCACCGATCGCGTAGCCCAGATCACGCCATAGACGGAAAATGCCGAGGCTCTCCGCACGTTGTTGCGGATGGGTATGTGAAGCGATGGTGGCCAGGAATGTGGGATAGACCAGTGCGGTGCCAAGGCCCAATGCGGCGCTCAGGGCGATGTATGCTCCTTGGGTATGCACCCAAGGAAGGATGAGGATCGCGAGACCTTGCAGCACCATGCCCAGTACCAATAGCAGCTTGCGGTCCACATGGTCGGCGAGCTTGCCCGTGGCCAGTTGGCCCAGACCCCACACGGCAGGGTACACGGCAGCGATCGCACCGATCTGTCCCTGGCCGAAGCCTTCGCTCAACAGCAGCACAGGCAGCAGCCCCCACAGCATACCGTCGTTCAGGTTGTTCACCAAGCCCGCCTGCGTCACGCTGCCGAGGGTGCGGTGCGTGAGACTTGTCTCGACGAATACACGTTTCAGCTTCGGCACGGTGCTCTTCGCACTTTCGGCAGCCACATGATGGCGCGTATCCTCCACCCAGAGCACGGTAAGCAACAGGCCCACCACTGCGATGCCGATGCCCACTTGGAATGGCACGGGACGCGGACCGTATTCCGCAGCGAGCAGTCCGGTAACGAAGGCCATGGCCGCCACCGCGAGGTAACCGGCGAATTCGTTCAGGCCCATCGCAAGGCCACGGTCCTTCTCGCCCACGAGGTCCATCTTCATCACCACAGTGCTGCTCCATGCGAAGCCTTGGTGGATACCCAGCAGGATGTTGGCGGCCACGATCCACGACCACGCATCGGCATAGATCAACATGAACGGCACGGGCAAAGCCAGCAACCAGCCCGTTACCAGCATCCGCTTGCGACCAAAGCGACCGGCCAGTCTGCCTACGAAGTAGTTGGACACCGCCTTGCTGATGCCAAAGGCTACGATGAAAGCGAGCGCGGCCGTGCGCGAGGCGATGCCGAAATCCACTTCGGCCAGCATGGGCAACACCGTGCGTTCGATGCCCACCATGCCGCCCACGAAGGCATTGACGATGACGAGCAAGGTGAACTGCCTCCAATTCCGGCGCAAGCCAAGCTGCGCTGCACCGACGCTCATGCCCGAAAGCTACGCCGTCGATCAGCGTTCGATGGGCTTTCCAGCCCCGGCCCATGCGCCGATCCCACCGGCCAGATCCACCACATCGGTGAAGCCCTGCTGCTGAAGGTAGGCGCGCG
>JAGNSU010000211.1 GCA_017987895.1 Flavobacteriales bacterium
CAGCAACGCTTTCTGGAACGAGCATCTCTCGCCGTTGCTGAAAGTGATCGTGATCGACAATGGCGGCGGCAACATCTTCCGCTACATCGATGGGCCCGACAAGGATCCCGAACTGCTCCCCTGGTTCGAGGCGCCGCATACGCGGAGCATCGAGCGTTTGGTGAAGAGCTACGACCTGCCGTACTTCCATGCCAGCGACCAAGCTTCGCTCGAAACCGGACTGGACCAACTGTACAAGCCGCACGACAAACCCGCGGTGCTCCACATCACCACGGACCCGATCACTTCCCCCAAAGTGCTCCGCGATCACTTCACTCAACTCCGCAGCACATGACCGTTGCGCGACCGTTGCGTTCGTTGCGCCATGGCGGCCAATCTTCCTGATCCATGAGTTCCCGCATCTGGACCCCCATCAAAGAATACACCGATATCCGATTCGAGTTCTTCGAAGGCATCGGCAAGATCACCATCAACAGGCCCGAGGTGTACAACGCCTTCCGCCCGGAGACGAACAAGGAGATGATCGATGCGATGGATATCGCACGGGAGGACCCGAACATCGGCGTGGTCGTGTTCACAGGGGAAGGCGACAAAGCCTTCTGTAGCGGTGGTGACCAGAATGTGAAAGGACGTGGCGGCTACATCGGGACGGACGGCATCCCGCGTCTCAATGTGCTCGATCTGCACAAGCGCATCCGCGAACTGCCCAAGCCCGTAGTGGCCATGGTGAACGGCTACGCGATCGGTGGCGGGCATGTGCTCCATGTCGTGTGCGATCTCACCATCGCCGCGGATCATGCACGCTTCGGACAGACCGGCCCGAAAGTGGGCAGCTTCGATGCAGGCTTCGGCAGCAACTACCTCGCACGGCACGTAGGCCAGAAGAAGGCCCGCGAGATCTGGTTCCTCTGCTTGCAGTACAGCGCACAGGAGGCTTTGGACATGGGCATGGTGAACAAGGTGGTACCCATCGAGATGCTGGAGGACACCACGGTGGAATGGTGCAGCATCATGATGCAACGTAGCCCGCTCGCATTGCGCATGATCAAGCGCGGGCTCAACGCCGAGCTCGATGGCCAGCGCGGCTTGATGGAGTTCGCAGGCGATGCTACGCTCATGTACTACCTCATGGACGAGGCACAGGAAGGGCGCAATGCTTTCCTCGAAAAGCGCGCGCCGGACTTCCAGAAGTTCCCGAGGTTCCCGTGATTAGGGTTCACCGCTGAGGCGCAAAGAACGGAGAGGTTCGCAGAGAATGAAGCACTGGCTCCACGCCTTCCGTCTGCGCACACTGCCGTTGGCGGTGAGCAGTATACTTGTGGGCAGTGCACTGGCCACGAACTGGGGATGGGTGAGCTGTTTTGTTGATCTGTTCAGACCGGTCATACTCGTTCTGGCTTTGCTAACGGCCATCCTGCTACAGATCCTAAGCAATCTGGCCAACGACCTAGGCGATCATCAGCACGGCACGGACAACGCTGATCGTGTAGGGCCGCAGCGGGCTGTGCAGAGCGGCGCCATCTCCTCCGCTGTGATGTGGCGCGCCATGGCCATCTGCGGATCGCTCGCCTTTGTGAGTGGCTGCGCATTGATCACCGTCGCGCTAGGCTTGTCGCTTACAACCCTTGCCTTCCTCTTTCTCGGACTTGCAGCCATCGGTGCGGCGGTGAAGTACACGTTCGGGAGCAATCCATACGGCTATGCGGGATTCGGCGATGTAAGCGTCTTCCTCTTCTTCGGCATTGTGGGGGTGTGCGGCACCTTCTACCTGCACACAAGTCATTTCGAACCCATGGTGCTGTTGCCTGCCGTCGGCTTCGGTCTGCTCAGTGCCGGGGTTTTGAACGTCAACAACATGCGCGACATCATCAACGATGAGGCAAGCGGCAAGCGCACGCTGGTGGTGCGGATGGGTGGCATGAGGGCGAAGCGATACCACGCGGCGCTTGTGCTGGGTGGACTTGCTTCGCTGGTGATCTTCTCCAGTTCGTACGGGCATGGCTGGACATTCTGGCTATTCCTGGTCGCGCTACCCGGCTTCGGGATCCATCTGAAGCGCGTGTTTTCGACCACGGAACCGCGTATGCTGGATCCGCAACTCAAAGTGCTCGCCATGGGCACCTTCTTCACGGCCATTCTCTTCTCGCTGGGCCTTATCCTTGCGTGATGCTCCGCGCGCGCTGGATCGAACACACCCTCCGTCCCCGCTTCGAACTGGGTACTTCCAAAGGGCCCATCACCGCCCGCACGGTGTGGTACCTGATCGTTTGGCACCGCGATCGGCCGGAGGTGCAAGGCTTCGGTGAAGCGGCGCTCTTCCCCGGCCATAGCAAGGAGTTCCCGGCGGACGTGCGCACGAAATTCCTGGAACTCTGCGCCGACACCTCGAACTGGGAACAACGCCTACGCACGGACTTGATCGATGTGCCGAGCGTGCGCTTCGCCGTAGAGCAATGCCTGCGCGACCTTGAAGCCGGGGGATCGAAGATGCTCTTCCCCTCCGAATTCACGCTGGGCCGGCAAGTGATCCCGATCAATGGGCTGGTCTGGATGGGCGACAAGGCCACAATGAAGCAGCGCATCCGCGAGCAGATCGACGGTGGCTATTCCACCGTGAAGATGAAGATCGGCGCGATCGGCATCGAAGACGAACTGACACTGTTGAAGAACGTGCGCGCGGAATACAAGGCGGCCGACCTCACCCTGCGCGTTGATGCGAACGGCGCGTTCTCCGCGCAACAAGCTCCGGAGGTACTGAAGCGGCTCGCGGATCTGCAGGTCCACAGCATAGAGCAACCCGTGGCGCCAGGGCTCTATGAAGTGATGACGGAACTCTGCGCGGCTCCACCGCTACCTATCGCGCTGGACGAGGACCTGATCGGTGCGAACACGCATGATGCGAAGGTCGATCTGCTGGACAATGTCAGACCGCAGTACATCGTGATCAAACCCAGCTTGGTGGGTGGCTGGGCCGCTGCGCAGGAATGGATCGACCTGGCCAAAGCACGGAACATCGGCTGGTGGATCACCTCGGCGCTGGAGAGCAGCATCGGCCTGAACGCGATCGCGCAGTTCACCGCAACATTGAACGTGACCCTGGCACAAGGCCTTGGTACCGGCAAGGTCTACGAGAACAATATCCCTTCGCCGCTGCTGGCGGAAAAGGGCTTCCTGCGCTACCGGCCGGAAGCGGAATGGGACCTCTCCACGTTGCAGCTTTGAACCATGGCGAAGCGGTACCACACCACGATCGGTAACGCGTTCGAGCACATCACCGTGGACGGTGTACAACTCGATAGGCTCGCTGCCTACAAGTATTTCGACAAACTGGCCAGCAAGCGGAACACAAAAAAGCACGCATGGACCGGGGCCCTGGCCGATACGGTGATGCACCTCACGCTGCTCGGCGGTACGTCCATACCGGCGTTCACGAGCGGCACCACGGGCCCGCCGAAGCACATGAGCATACGAAGGAGCGATCTGGTGAACAGCGCGCGTCTTACCGGCGATACCTTCAGATTGGTTACCGGGGATCGTGCGCTGCATTGCTTACCGGGCGAATTCGTGGCCGGCAAGATGATGCTCGTGCGCGCCTTCGCGCTCGGGCTCGATCTCCATATCATCGATCCACGAGGCAGCGTGCTGGACAATTTGAAGGTGCCCGACCGGTTCCGGTTCACCGCCATGGTGCCCCTGCAGTTGCATCGTGCCTTGCAGGAGGATCGCGAACGCGTCGCGCGGCAGTTCGATACGATCCTGCTGGGCGGCGGACCGGTGAGCGAATCGTTGACCAAGGATCTGCAAGGACTATCCACGCACGTGTTCCATAGCTATGGCAGCACGGAGACCGTGACGCATGTCGCCCTACGCGCCTTGAACGGACCGGACCGCTCCGATCACTTCACCGCCCTCGGCCAAGTGCATTTCGCGCGGGACCCGCGTGGTTGTCTGGTGGTCTACACACCGCACCTCAGCACCAAGCAACATCTCACCAATGATCTTGTGGAGTTGATGGATGACACCCACTTCCGCTGGCTGGGCCGCTTCGATCATGTGATCTTGAGCGGTGGAAAGAAGATCTTCCCCGAGCAATTGGAAGCCAAGACCGCCGGGCTCATCCCCTATCCGCACTACTTCAC
>JAGNSU010000212.1 GCA_017987895.1 Flavobacteriales bacterium
GCCGTGGTCAGGTGCGCGGCGCGCGCGATCATGCCCAGCTTCTTCATCACCATGCCGTCCAACTCGGCCAAAGCGTCCCGGTATTGCTTCGTTCGGCTCAGCAGTTCCACTTCCGCCAGATGCTGTAACAGACCATCCAGCAAACCGAAAAGGCACTCCGTGTAGTACGTCCCTCCCTTGCCGATGCGCTCCAACAGCTCCTCACGCTTGTCCTCATGCAAAAGGCGCAGCAACTGGTTGCTGAACTTGCGCGTGTTGTCCGATTCCCCCCGCAATTTCTCGATCAGTAAGCTGAGCGCACTGCGCATGGTGGCGTCCTCGAACTCGCTCTTCGCGTTGTGGTCCTTATGGGTGTGATCGGCGCGCTTCAAAAGGTCACCCAGGTCGAAGGTGCTGGCGAGCATCGCCTGGAGGTAGGTGCGCTGCTCGGCCTGCAGTTGTTCGGGTAGTGGCTGTTGCGCGTGCTGTCGCGCGCTGAAGGCGACCACATCACGATCGCTGCTCACCACCCCGGGATCGATGCGCGTGCGCAGCGTGAGACCGTCCAACGAACGCAGACGCGATAACGCCACGTACACCTGGCCGGGCGCGAAGGCGTTGCCCACATCGATGATCGCCTTGTCGAACGTGAGGCCCTGGCTCTTGTGTACCGTGATCGCCCATGCCAGCTTGATGGGGAACTGGGTGAAGCGCCCGATCACTTCTTCCTCCTGGGCTTTCGTCTTCGCGTCCACTGTATAGCGCTTGTTCTCCCAGGTCTCCTTCTTCAGTTTGTACGGAACGCGATCGCCTTCCATCAGCACTTCGATGTCGCCTTCCTCGATGCGCGTCACCTTGGCGAGCTTGCCATTGAAATAGGCCTTGTCCTGATCGTTCTTGATGAACATCACTTGCGCGCCGACCTTCAGTTCCAACCGCGCGGGAAGTGGATACATGCTCTCGGGAAAATCGTCGTACACCCCCGCGTTGTAGCCGGACGATCCGCCGGGCAACTTGGCCAATGCTTCCTGGTTGATCGCATCCGCTTTGGCGTTGTGCGTGGTCAACGTGATCACACCTTCCGCTGCTTGCGAGGTGTCCGGCCGGTAGTGGGCGTTCAGCGCACGCACATCCTCATCGGTCACGGTATTGTTCCGGAGGTTGTTCAGGATGCTGATGAAATCGCCGTCCTGCTGCCGGAAGATCTTGTCCAGTTCGATGTGCGCATAACCGTCCTGTGCCAGCGCACGTGCCTCGAAGAAGTGCGCGCTTTTGTACCACCGCTTCATCACCTGCCATTCGGCGTCCTTCACCACGGGGGGTAGTTGGTACAGATCGCCGATCAGTAGCACCTGCGCACCGCCGAAGCTCTTGTGCTGCACGCCCTTCGCTGCGCGCATGCGGTAGTCGATGGCGTCCAGCAGATCGGCCCGCAACATGCTCACCTCGTCGATGATGAGCAGGTCCACTTCGCGCAGCACCTGGCGGCGGAGGGCGTTGAGCGGATGACGGCTCGCGAGCGTGTGCTGATCGATGAACGCACCACCCTGCGCCTCGGGTGGCAGGGTGCGCTCCGGCACGAAGGCACCGAAAGGAAGCAAGAACTGGGAATGGATGGTGACGCCCTTCGCGTTGAGCGCCGCGATGCCCGTGGGGGCCAGAATGATGAACCGCTTGTGCGTGCTGGCGGCGAGCGCGTGGAGGAAGGTGGTCTTGCCCGTACCCGCCTTGCCGGTGAGGAACACATGGCGGCCTGTGCTGTTCACGAAGCGCGCGGCGAGCGCGGCCATCTCGGTCTCCTCGTGTTCCATGGACCTCGTTGCGGATCGCAAGATCGCGCTCACAGGCCGGGTTGGAACAATGTGAACTTCTGAAGCACCAACTACATCACGGTACATGGGTTAAGGTTGAACGGAACGGCTCCGGTGGTCACTGACGAGAAGAACGTCAACCGGCACAGGCAAAAAATACACATCCCCTGGCAGTATCGGTCACATTCGGAGATCGACGCAAGGGTCGCAAGGGATCACACTATGCCCGGCCGCCTACGGTAAGCCAGTTCTCGAACTCGGCAAGTACCTGCTCCCAACCGCAGGGGGCGGTCCGGCCCATGCCGATGAAATACCGCACACAATCCTGCCAACGGCCGTGCTCATCCAGCCGCGTGGACTTTTCGCGGAAGAACACGAAGGCATCCCCATGGCCTGGTATCTCCACATGCAAGCGACCCCGTCGTTTGACGAACAGCACAAAGACGGGATCGATGTCGTGCCTGCGCAGGGCGGTGGTGATAGCAGCGTGTTCGTGGGGAAGGAAGCGCATCGCGGTACACGTCTCGGACACCAAAGATCCGCAGCGGGAGAACATCGCTCCAGGATCTATTTCCACTTCTTGGTACATATCCCTCCCGTATGGACCTACCTTCACCCCACGCCCGGTGCCGCTTCCGGACTTCCGAAGACCTGTAGGTGGTCTTCCGCTGAAGGCAAGATCCCTTCGCCGTTCATCTACGATCGACCGATCACCCAGTGCCAAGCGGCAAGCGCCAGGGTGCGACCCGCCCCTTCCGCCCGCAATACCTGTGGTCCACGTACCCGATCCGCGTATCCCCTTCCCTGTGGCACAACGCTCCCACGCATGAACACCGACCAGACCACTTCTGTACCCGGCAATTTCACGATCGCTCCGAACACCTGGGGCGACAAGAAGTTCAAGCTCAAGAACAAGTTCGGTCACCTCAACGACGATGACCTCCATTTCGAGAACGGCAAGGAAGAGGAAATGATCGGCCGTCTGTGTGCGAAGCTGAACAAGAGCGCCGCGGAAATGCACGCATTGATCAACGCATTATAGCACTGGCGGCCCCGGCCCTCAACACGATCCCGAACTTCTCCCCCCATGCCCGACGAACCCATCACCGATCGTACCGCGATCCTTCGCCAGCACCTCCAGGACAATGAGTCCGAGTGTATCAAGCACAACATCACCGTTCAGGTGGGATCCACGAACGCCAGCAACAGCGTGGCGTTCTGCACTGTGGAACAGCGCATCTCCGGCCTGTTACGGCGCGACCTCAACGTCCCGGAACTCGTCTGGCGGGCCGAACAAGCGCTGGCACCCTTGATCGGACTGGGCACGGTCCCGCTGATCACCGTGCGGCACAAGAGCCTGAACAATCTGCGGCCGAGCCCCCCATCACCGCCTCGTTCCTTCATGGACCATATCCCCGATCTGTGGCGCTGGCTCGGTTCCCCTTTCGCCCGCGAAGGGTTCGGCGCCGTGGTCCTGGTGCGTGATCCGTTCGGCTGGAGGCGCGCGATGACCAATACAGGACGCCCATGAGCGCGCACGAACTGACACTTCCAGTGGAACACCCCTTGCTACACGCCCTCCGGATCGATCCCGATCGGCGTGTCGTGGAGCGGGTCGACGTGGCGCATGATGCGGTGGCCACCCTTCTGCGATCGGAAAGGATCGATACGGTCGAGTTCATCGCCGGCCACTGCCTGGTGATCGACGATGGTGGATCGACCGACGGTGATCCCAACCGGTTCAGTTTTGCGGACGGCCCCACCCGCCCCTTCTTCGGCCAGGCGCTGATCCTTGCTGTTGAACACGGTAGCTGGACATCCACCACGCTGGACCCGAAGGCGCTGCGCGAACGGATCGTCTGGGAGGTTTGGGACCGTGATGAGGAGCGCTATGTCGCATGGCCCCTCCCTTCATCATCTGCCCGGTCGGGCCTGCGGTCCCGAAAGAAGGACCATCGCCTCCCCGCCTTGAAATAGACGAAGCCCCGACAGGTCGGGGCTTCGAAGCGCTCGGATGGGAAGGGTGCCTAAGAGCCTGTTTGGGATCTCTTCAAACTCGTCCCCCGGTCTCTTTTCCGCCCATGCTTCACCGGAAAATGATCCCGTAGACACCGCTACGCGATGATTTTCCGGCTGCGCCTGATCGAAAAATAGCCTCGGGGTCCATCGTTCAACAGATCCCAAACAGGCTCTACGACTTCACCACGTTGATGGCGCTAAGGCCGCGTTGGGTCTGCTCCACTTCGAACGTCACCTTGTCGTTCTCATAGAGATCGTCCCGGGTCCCTGACTTGTGCACGAAGATGTCCTGGCCGCCTTGATCGGGGGCGATGAAACCGAAACCTT
>JAGNSU010000213.1 GCA_017987895.1 Flavobacteriales bacterium
CGTGTTCGCGATGATCCGAATGGAAGAGGACGCCTGATCAGGGCCGCACCGGGCCGAGCGGGCTGGGAGGGCATCCCTCGCGTTGCATGGTGTACGCTACGCCGGAGATACGCCATCCATCCGGTCCCTTCACCAGGGTGAATACATCCGTGCCGCAATGGCTCAATTTCCCATCCACATGGAAGTCGTAGGGCGCGGTGACCGTGGCGATCGCATCATCCACCCGCACGATCGGATCCCAATACCGCTCCAGGAGGCTTTCGTTGCCGTCGGCGAGGTGCTCCAGATACTCCGCGTGCGTGGTGGCCCTTGGTGCTTTCGAGGAACCCGGTACGACCGCATGGAGGGTACCTGCCGGAGTGAGCGTGCGGCCCATGGCCAGCGTATCGCGTGAGGCCATCGCCGCGAAGAAGCGATCGAGCACCGCCAGCACTTCGCTTTTCGCGTCGGGTTGTGCGAGGGAAGGGGAGACAGCAGCGAGCAGAAGGCAGAGCAGGAGGGAGCGGTGCATGCATCGTTCGCCGCAGCCTAAAGGGCGCAGGCGTGGTCAAAGAAAAGGTAACGATGCGTTCGCTCGGCCCAGGGGCTTGTTCGTTAACGAACGGTTAACGCCCCTGCCTCCCTGAACCACCTGGCTATCTTGGCCGCCTCGAAAAGTAGACCCCATGCGCATCCTGCTGATCATCTGCCGCATCCTCGTCGGCGCCACCTTCATCGTGAGCGGCTTGGTAAAGGCCAACGACCCGCTGGGCTTCAGCTACAAGCTGCAGGAGTATTTCGCGGAGAGCGCGCTGAACATGCCCTGGCTGGAACCTTCGGCGTTGGCCCTGGCCATCCTGGCCTGTCTGGGCGAGATCGTGCTCGGCTTCGCGGTGCTGGTGGGCGGGCGCATGAAACTAGCGACCTGGGCGCTGCTCATCCTAACGCTCTTCTTCGGCTGGCTCACGGCTTATACGGCCACTTGCGATCCCGATGCCACCTACACGGTACTGGTGAACGGCGTGAGCGAAGAGCACGGCGTGACCTGCGTAACGGATTGCGGATGTTTCGGCGATGCCATGAAAGGATCGGTGGGCCGCAGCCTCACCCCGTGGGAGAGCTTCACCAAGGACCTGATCCTGCTGGTGTTCGTACTGCCCATCTTCTTCGCCGCCATCCGCAAGCCGGGGATCCCTTTCAACTCCGCTGCGGACGATAAGATCCTGCTGACCGGAGGTCTGATCGCGGTCGCCATTTGGAGTTGGGTGTTCGGATCGTTCTTCTACCTCGGCTTCACGGTGATCGGCCTTTCGGGCTACGTGTTGATCAAACGCTTCATGCAAGGGCCCAAGGCCGAATGGAGCACGGCGGGCTGGATCGCGGCCTTCGGTGGCGCGTTCATCTGGTGGTGCCTCGTACACCTGCCTTGGATCGATTACCGCCCCTATGCGGTGGGCAAGAACATCGCCGAGCAGAAGGCCAGCGGCACCGCCCCGGAGCAGAACATCTTCATGACCTACCGCAATACCAAGACGAACGAGACCAAGGAGTTCGATGCCAAGGGCGCCTACCCCTGGGACGATAGCACCTGGGTCTATGTGGACCGCCGCGTGGAGGTTCTGAAGGCCGGGGTGGAAGCACCCGCGCAGGACTTCAACCTGGTGGATGTGGATGGCAACGACCTCACCGCCGACATTCTCGGCGACCCGACGCCGGTGCTGCTCATCACCGCCTACAATGTGGAGAAGGCTTCGACCGCCTGCCTGCCGGCGATCAACACGCTCGCCCAGGAAGCTTTCAAGAACGGGTGGTACGTCTACGGCGTTTCCGCCAGCGGCTGGGAGAGCATCGATGCCTTCCGTCACGAGCACCAAACACCTTTCGACTTCGTGCAGTGCGACGAGAAGACGGTGAAGACCGTGGTGCGCAGCAATCCCGGTGTGGTTCTGCTTCAGCAAGGCACCGTGCGCGGCGTGTGGGCGTGCGGGGATGTGCCGGTGTTCGCGGAGGCGAAGGAGGAGTTGCGCTGAACGGGGTCACAGTACCCTTGCGTTCCATTTGTGCGCCTTCGCGCGAGGAGGCCATGGCCTAACCTGACAACGATCAGTTCGCGCCGCGGCTGTTGCCCGGAATTTCGGGGCGATGCGTACCCGCGAGCTGACGACCGTCACCTGTTTCCATTGCGGGGATCCCTGCGCGGAGGAGCATCGCGTACACGCGGGCAAGGATTTCTGCTGCCAGGGCTGTGAAGTGGTCTACGACCTGCTGAACGAGAGCGGGCTTTGCGATTACTACGCGCTGGAGAAACAGCCCGGGATGAAGCAGCGCAACACGGTGGACGAGCAACGCACGGAGCTGTTCGAGCTGGCGGAGGTGCGCGAGCGGATCGTGGAGTTCAGCGAGGCGGGGATCACGCGCGTGCGCTTCCATGTACCGCAGATGCACTGTAGCTCGTGCATCTGGTTGTTGGAGAACCTGTATCGCATCGATCCGGGCGTGCTGCGCTCCCGCGTGGACTTCACCGCGAAGGAGCTGACGGTCACCTTCAAAGAGGAGCATCTTACGCTGGGCGGCCTGGTGAAATTGATGCGGCGGATCGGGTACGGTCCGCAGCTCACCGCTGCGAAGGGTGGAGAAAAGGCCGGGTCGGTGCCGCGTGTCATGTACATCCGATTGGGGGTGGCCGGCTTCATCTTCGGCAACACCATGATGTTCAGCTTCCCGGAATACCTGGGTGCTGGAACAGAGGCGGGCTTGAAGACCGGTTTCCAATGGCTCACCATCCTGTTCTCCCTGCCGGTGGTCTTCTTCCTGAGCACCGACTTTTTCAAGAGCGCCTGGGCGGGCATCCGTTCGCGGGTGGTGAACATCGATCAGCCCATCGCATTAGGAATCGTGGCCTTGTGGACGCGCAGCTTGTGGGAAGTGTTCGCCGGGGTGGGGCCGGGCTACTTCGATTCGCTCGCAGGCCTGTTGTTCTTCTTGTTGATCGGTCGTTGGTACCAGGCTTACACCTACCGGGCGTTGCGTTTTGACCGGGCCTTGGAGGATTTCCTGCCGCTTGTCGTGCTGCGGAAGACGGTTACCGGAGAGGAGCCTGTGAAAGTGTCGGCCTTGAAGCCCGGCGATCGCATCCTGGTGCGCGATCACGAGCTGGTGCCGGTGGACGCGATCCTGCGCGAAGGCACGGGCCACATCGACAACAGTTTCATCACCGGCGAACCGCTCGCGACGCGCAAGAACATCGGCGAAACGGTGCGGGCCGGTGGCCGCCAGCGCGGTGCGGTGATCGAACTCGAAGTGCTGCGGTCCTTCGCGGACAGCCGACTGAAGAAGCTCTGGGCTGAGCAAGGCAGTGCGCAGGACCGGCCAGCGATGCCGCGCATGATCGACAATGTGGCGCGACGCTTCACCATCGCGGTACTGCTGATATCGCTCGGCGCAGGGCTCTATTGGTGGGGCAAGGACAGTGGGCAGGTGTGGCCGGTGGTCACCGCCGTGCTGATCGTGGCGTGCCCCTGTGCGCTGGCGCTCAGCATGCCCTTCGCCTACGGCCACACGATCCGGTTGTTAGGCAAGCAGGGGCTTTTCCTACGCGATGCGGAAGTGGTGGAGCGGATGGCGCATGTGGATATGGTGGTGTTCGACAAGACCGGCACCCTCACGGCACGGGAGGCGCATGAAGTGGAATGGCACGGCCCACCGCTCGATGCGCGCGACCGCTCGCTCGTCGCCTCCATGGCGCGCAACAGCACGCACCCTTTGAGCGCGGTCCTGGCGCAAGAGTTGAAGGGAGCGTACGCCGATGCGAGCGATGTGGAGGAACACGTCGGTCAAGGCATCGCCGGATCCATCCAGGGGGTGCGGGTACGCATCGGTGCGGCGCCGTTCTGCGGTGACGAAGAGTTGGAGCGGGCGAACGGGGAAGCACATGTGCATGTCACCATCGGCGGGCTCCACCGGGGTCACTTCACCATCCGCAAACGGGCGCGGAACGGCATCGCCGCTGCGGTCGCGTACTTGCGCGAACGGATGCGCGTGGCGCTGCTCACCGGCGATAGGCAAGTGGATACGGATCTCGGCGCGGCCTTCAAGGACGCACTGGTGCGCACAGGCTGCTCGCCCGTGGACAAATCGAACGCGGT
>JAGNSU010000013.1 GCA_017987895.1 Flavobacteriales bacterium
GTACCGGGTGGCACGGCCACGGTGGGTTCCGCCTGCAATGATGGCAACGCGAACACGGGTAATGATGTGTACCAAGCGAACTGCACCTGCGCCGGTCAACTGATCGACTGCTTGGGTGTACCGGGTGGCACGGCCACGGTGGGTTCCGCCTGCAATGATGGCAACGCGAACACGGGTAACGATGTGTACCAAGCGAACTGCACCTGCGCCGGTCAACTGATCGACTGCTTGGGTGTACCGGGTGGCGCTGCTCTTCCGGGCACGGCCTGCGATGACAACAACCCGAATAGTACCAACGACACTTGGAGCGCGAACTGCGTATGCGCTGGTACGCTCCCCAATGACTGCGAAGGTGTACCAGGCGGACCTGCTCAACCGGGCACGCCTTGCGATGATGGCTTGGCTACCACGGGGAATGATGTGTACCAGGCGAACTGCACGTGTGCTGGTGTGCTGATCGATTGCCTGGGCGTACCGGGTGGTACGGCCACGATCGGATCGTCCTGCGACGACGGCAACGCGAACACGGGTAACGATGTGTACGGTGCGAACTGCGTATGTGCTGGTCAACTGATCGATTGCCTGGGCGTGCCGGGTGGTGCGGCCACGATCGGATCGTCCTGCGACGATGGCAACGCGAACACCGGTAACGATGTGTACGGTGCGAACTGCGTATGCGCCGGTCAGCTGATCGATTGCTTGGGCGTACCGGGTGGTACGGCCACGATCGGATCGTCCTGCGACGACGGCAACGCGAACACGGGTAACGATGTGTACGGTGCGAACTGCGTATGCGCCGGTCAGCTGATCGATTGCTTGGGCGTACCGGGTGGTACGGCCACGATCGGGTCGTCCTGCGACGACGGCGACGCGAACACCGGTAACGATGTGTACGGTGCGAACTGCGTATGCGCCGGTCAGCTGATCGATTGCTTGGGCGTACCGGGTGGCACGGCCACGATCGGATCGCCTTGCGACGACAACAACCCGAACAGCACCAACGATGTGTACGGTGGGAACTGCGTTTGCGCTGGTACCCTGGCCAATGACTGCCTCGGTGTTCCGGGCGGACCTGCTCAGCCGGGCACGCCTTGCGATGATGGCCTTGCCACCACCGGCAACGATACCTGGAGCGCCAACTGTGTGTGCGAAGGTCAACTGATCGATTGCTTGGGCGTACCGGGTGGTACGGCCACGATCGGATCGTCCTGCGACGACGGCGACGCGAACACCGGTAACGATGTGTACGGTGCGAACTGCGTGTGCGCTGGTCAATTGATCGACTGCCTCGGTGTACCGGGCGGCGCCGCTCTACCTGGCACCGCTTGCGATGACAACAACCCGAACAGCACCAACGATGTGTACGGTGCGAACTGCGTGTGCGCTGGTACCCTGGCCAATGACTGCCTCGGTGTACCGGGCGGACCTGCTCAACCGGGCACGCCTTGCGATGATGGCCTTGCCACCACCGGCAACGATACCTGGAGCGCCAACTGCACCTGCGCCGGTCAACTGATCGACTGCTTGGGCGTACCGGGTGGGACGGCCACGGTGGGTTCCGCCTGCAATGATGGCAACGCGAACACGGGTAACGATGTGTATGGTGCGAACTGCGTATGCGCCGGTCAGCTGATCGATTGCTTGGGCGTACCGGGTGGCACGGCCACGATCGGATCGCCTTGCGACGACAACAACCCGAACAGCACCAACGATGTGTACGGTGCGAACTGCGTGTGCGCTGGTACCCTGGCCAATGACTGCCTCGGTGTTCCGGGCGGACCTGCTCAGCCGGGCACGCCTTGCGATGACGGTCTTGCCACCACCGGCAACGATACCTGGAGCGCCAACTGCGTGTGCGAAGGTCAACTGATCGACTGCTTGGGCGTACCGGGTGGTACGGCCACGATCGGATCGCCTTGCGACGACAACAACCCGAACAGCACCAACGATGTGTACGGTGCGAACTGCGTTTGCGCTGGTACCCTGGCAGATGACTGCGAGGGTGTACCGGGCGGACCTGCTCAACCAGGCACACCTTGCGATGACGGTTTGGCCACCACCGGTAACGATACCTGGAGCGCCACCTGCGTATGCGAAGGTCAATTGATCGACTGCCTGGGCGTACCGGGTGGCACGGCACTGCCTGGCACCGCTTGCAACGACGGCAACGGCACTACCATCAACGACGTGTACGGTGCGAACTGTGTTTGCGCTGGCACGCCGATCGGCAACTGCACCGAGCTGCTCACGCTGGACATCACGCTGGACAATTTCGGCAGTGAGACCACCTGGGAGGTGTATGATGAGACAGGTAATGTCCTGATCGTGGCCGGTGGACCTTACACCGACGGTATCGGTGGCACCACGGTGCAAGAGACCATCTGCCTGAACCAGCTCTGCTACCGCCTCGTTGTGAACGATGATGGGAACAACGGTATCAGCGGTGGCCGCTACGTGCTGCGCGATCCCCTGGGTCGTCGCATCATCGATGCCGATGGCCAGTTCGCCAGCACCAGCTCGAACATCCTGCCCTTCTGCCTCCCGCTCAGCGCGAACAAGCTGATCAATAGCCAGTGCGACAAGAAGACGCTCAACTATGCGAACAGCACGCAGATCTACGCCAGCAACAATCCGGCGGCCAGTGGCTACCAGTTCTGGATGGCCGATCCGCACGGCACTTACAGCCGTCGTGTGTTCAAGACCACGCAGAACCTACAGCCCACCAATTTGGTGACCCTGCCGCCGCCTGCTGATCTGGACCTGAACGTGCGCGTGCGTGCCTTGGTGAACGGTGTTTACACTCCCTTCGGCCCGGCCTGCATCATCCGCCTCAACACCCCCGGTGGTGGCAGCGGCCGTAGCACGATCCTGTTCGATGAGGCCAGCGCCATCAGCCTGAGCCTCTACCCGAACCCGAACCGTGGTGAGCAATTGTTCCTCGCCTTGGGCGGTGTGCAAGCGGACACCAAAGTGGAACTGGATGTGATGGACCTCTTCGGCAAGCGCGTGTTCGCCGATCGGTTCGCCGCACCTTCGGAAGAGTTCATCCACAGCATGGACCTGAACAACCTGGCCAGCGGTGTGTACTTGGTGAACGTCCATGTGGGCGATCGCCTCTACACCCAGCGCTTGGTGAAGCAGTAACCGCCTAGAACTATCTTGATGGAAGCCCCGGCTTAGGCCGGGGCTTCTTGTTTTCTTGATCGTTACGGGTCCCTCTTCCCGTCCTCGACCGGTGCGTCCTTTCGCAGGATCCACGATGCTCGGCACGAGCACCGATCCGTCTTTCGTGATGAACAACACGTTTTCGCTGTGCATGGCCCAGGCTCTGAGCTGCCGACACCGGCATACGCTATGGGCGTGGATACTTCTCTAGTGATCGCGCATCCATTCATCGGAAGCAGAAAGGCCGCTCAAAGAGCGGCCTTTCTGCGCGGTGCGTAAGGTGCGGGTTCAATAATAGACCAAACGCCGCACCTTGGTCACATGCTTGGCCAGGCGGATCACCTGTTTCGTGTAGCCGAACTCATTGTCGTACCACGCATAAAGGACCACACTCCTGCCATCGGGTGCCACAATGGTGGCATTGCTGTCGAACACACTACAGCACGTGTCGCCGATGATGTCACTGCTCACCAGTTCGGGATCCACTTGGTAGTGGATCTGGTTCACAAGTTCTCCGTTGAGCGCTGCGTTGCGGATCAAGTCGTTCATCTCAGCTACGCCGCCGATAGGCTTCTTCAGCGTCAGGTTCATTATGGCTAGCGAACCGTTCGGGGTGGGAACGCGCACGGCGTTCGCTGTCAATTTGTCCTTCAAGCTTGGGATGGCCTTGGCCACGGCGGTGCCGGCTCCTGTGCTGGTGATCACCATGTTGATGGCCGCACTCCGACCCCGACGCGGGCCTTTGTGATAGTTGTCCAGAAGGTTCTGGTCGTTCGTATAGGCATGCACCGTTTCGATATGCCCCTTCTCGATACCCAGTTCGTCCTCCACCACCTTAAGCACAGGGCATATGGCGTTGGTAGTGCAACTGGCGGCGCTGAAGATGCGTTCGTTCTCGATATCCAGTTCCTTGTGGTTGATCCCATACACCACGTTCGGTATCTCTTTGCCTGGGGCGGTCAAGAGGACTTTGGAGACGCCTTTGGCTTTCAGGTGGCGCTCCAGGTCGGCACGTTTCGTGAAAGCGCCCGTATTGTCGATCACCAATGCGTTATTGATCCCGAACGCGGTGTAGTCAATGTCCTCCGGGTTGTTGGCCGCGATCAACTGGACCAGCTGACCATTGATCCAGAGGACCCTGTTCGGCACATCTTCGATCACTGTGCCTTTGAAGGCACCATGTACGCTGTCATTGCGCAAGAGTGCCGCGCGTTTCACTATCTCGGCATCCGTCAGGGTGCGTGTAACGATGGCGCGCAGGCGGAGCTGCTGTCCTTTTCCGGCCTGCTTCACCAGTTCGCGCGCAGCGATGCGCCCGATACGGCCGAAGCCGTAGAGCACCACGTCTTGCGGCTGGAACTTGTGTTTGTCTTGGCCGATGAAGCCGCTGAGGTGGCTCTTCAGGAAATCGCTGATGGACTTGCTGCCGGAGATGGTGTACTCATGGCTGAGTTTGCCGATGTCGATCTTGCTGGGGGCGAGGTCGAGATCGAGCAGGCCACGGGCCACGTCAGCGGTGCTATGCACATCGATCGGCTTCTTCACCACCTGCTCGGCGTAGTTGAAAAGCTGGATCACTTCCGAGATGCTGATGTCCAGCAGGTGGTTGCGGAAGAACACCAGCTCCACGCCACGGCCATACATGAGCTGACCGACCGAATTGATCAGGTCGACCGCGGCGCGTTCACGATCCACGTACTCCTTCAGGCCGGCTTCGTATCCGGCTTTTGCGGCTACTGTCTCCATTAGTGGTTGTTGATGGGAAATTGAGGTTCGGAAAAGCAAAAGGGGGCCGGTCGGCCCCCCTTGTTCGATCAGCCGAGATAGGCTTTCAGTAGTTTGCTTCGGCTCGTATGTCGCAGGCGACGGATGGCCTTCTCCTTGATCTGCCTGACGCGTTCGCGCGTAAGATCGAATTTGGCCCCGATCTCTTCCAAGGTAAGTCCATGGTTGATCCCGATCCCGAAGAACAGCTTGACCACGTCACGCTCGCGCTCGGTAAGGGTACTAAGCGCACGTTCGATCTCCTTGCTAAGTGATTCGTTCAGGAGGAGCCGGTCGGCTGGGGCGCTATCGTTGTTCGGCAATACGTCGAGCAGGCTGTTGCTCTCTCCTTCCACGAAGGGCGCATCCATACTGATGTGTCGCCCGCTCACTTTCATGGTGTCCGCCACCTTCTCAGGAGGAAGGTCGAGTAGGGTGGCAAGTTCATCAGCACTCGGCGGACGTTCGTACTCCTGCTCCAGCTTCGCGAAGGCCTTGTTGATCTTGTTCAAGGAGCCGACCTGGTTGAGCGGAAGGCGCACGATCCGGCTTTGCTCGGCCAGGGCCTGTAGGATGCTCTGTCGGATCCACCACACAGCATAGCTGATGAACTTGAACCCGCGGGTCTCGTCGAAACGTTGGGCCGCTTTGATCAATCCCAAGTTGCCTTCGTTGATGAGATCGGGTAGGCTTAGGCCTTGGTTCTGATACTGCTTGGCCACCGATACTACGAAGCGGAGGTTGGCCTTCACCAACTTCTCCAGGGCCATGCCGTCCCCTTCCTTGATGCGACGCGCCAGTTCCACCTCCATATCGGCGGTGATCAAGCCTTCCTTGCCGATCTCCTGTAGGTACTTGTCCAGCGATTGGCTTTCGCGGTTGGTGATCGACTTGGTGATCTTAAGTTGGCGCATCCGGCTTGTCACGGGCGGGGAGGGTTGTAGGGTGAGTATGAAGGTGGGCGGGTCGAAGGCGAACCGTCTACCCAATGGGGGATCGCGGCGAAGGTACGGCCCATGCGACCTACGGGACAAGCAGGCTTGTCCCGTAGGTCGCAACAGGCTGGGTGACAGGGTTTTTTAGATCCCAAGCCCGTAGTAGGCTTTCATTCCGTTCGGATAGATCCCCTCGATGAGCACTCCACCGCGCTTGTTGGTGATGGCCCGTTCGATATCCTCTGGCTGCCGGATCGGTTGGTCGTCGATCCGCGTAATTATGAAACCTTCCCGTATGCCGCTGGTGCGGAGCTTTCCGCTCTCGATGGCCACCACCTTGACGCCGTTCTCCAGTTTCAGCGCTTTCAATTCGCTCGAGGTGGCTTGGGCCAACTGAGCTCCCAGAACAAGGGCGGCCTGCTTGGGTGCGGTCGTGGCCAGAACGTTCGTGCCGTCCTTGCCACGGAGTTCCATGTCCATCACTCTTTCCCGGCCATCCCGCATGATGGTCACCGTCACTTCATCACCAGGACGGAATTTACCCACCTGTTCCTGGAGTTGCGGCACGTTGTTCACTTCCATTGTGCCCACCTTCAATATCACATCGCCTTCCTCGATCCCGGCCTTCTGTGCGGCACCACCCTCGGTGATCCCGTTCACGAATACCCCGCGGATGCGGTCCATCCGGGCCTGCCCGGCCAGGTCTTGGTCCATGTTGCGGATGCTGACACCTATGTACGCGCGTTGCACACTGCCATACTCGAGCAGATCGTTCGTCACCTTCTTAACGATATTGGCCGGCACCGCGAAGGAATACCCCGTGTACTGGCCGGTAGTGCTCGCGATGGCGGTGTTGATGCCGACAAGTGCGCCAGCGGTATTGACGAGCGCCCCCCCACTGTTGCCCGGGTTGACCGCGGCATCCGTTTGGATGAAGCTCTCGATCGGGAAAACATCGCGTCCCGGGTCGTACTGGAGCAAATTGATGTTACGCGCCTTGGCGCTCACGATACCAGCGGTGACGGTACTGGTCAAATTCATCGGGTTGCCCACGGCCAGAACCCATTCCCCCACCTTAACTCCATCCGAATCGCCGAAGGGCAAGGTCGGCAGGCCATCCGCATCTACTTTCAGCAAAGCGATATCCGTGCTGGGATCACGGCCAATGACCTTCCCCGGAAAGGAGCGGCCGTCGTTCAAATGGATGGTGATCTTGTCCGCACCCTCCACCACGTGATTATTGGTCACGATATACCCGTCGCTGGCAATGATGACGCCGGAACCCACACCTTCTCGGGGCTGTGGGGTTGGAGACCGGTAGCCCCAGAAGAAATCCCGGAACGGATCACTGTATTGAACCATCGTCTCGGTGGTCACATGCACCACCGCGTTCACCGAGGTTTCGGCCGCAGGCACAAAATCCACTGGAGCGGCGCTTGAGAGCGTGCCGGGAAGGCGGGTGAAATGCGCCGATGCGGGCGGCTGATCGGGAGCTGTGGCGACCGAGCGCTCCTTGTTCCGCATCGCTTCATGACCTCCGAGCGCGAGAACACCACCCAATAGGGCGGCGAAGAAGTAAGTGAGTGTGCGTTTCATGGTTTGCGTTGAACGCTCCGGTCGCGCAACTGTCGTGCCGGGGCTTTGCGAAGGAACGATCACTTCGCCGCGAAGGTGCTCCACGGCGCGTTAAAATGTGTTGATCGGAGCGACCGAAGGGACCCGCATCTTTGCTGCATGGCAATGCGCATGGCCTTCAGCAAGTGGCATGGTACGGGCAATGACTTTGTCGTGATCGACGATCGTGGCGCACGTTTCCCGGCTGACGATCTCGCCCTGGTACGCCAACTCTGTCACCGCCATTTCGGCATCGGGTCCGACGGATTGATTCTGATCCGTGCTGCGAAGGATGCCACTACGGACTACCATATGGAGTTCTTCAATCCGGACGGAAGCAAGAGCTTCTGTGGCAATGGCAGTCGTTGTGCGTTCGCCTTCTGGAGCCAGCTGATCGGAGAACTTCGTCAGGCGCGTTTCACAGCGGTCGACGGCCCGCACTCGGCGGAATGGCGAGGTGGGGAGGTCGCAGTATCGTTGGGGGATGTTGCCGTTGTCCAGAACCATGCGGATGAACCGAATGTGGATCATATCGGGACCGGCTCGCCGCATGAACTGGTGTGGGTGGATGAGCCCGCCCAGATAGACGTGGGAAGGGAAGGGGCCTTGCGACGTTATGCTGCGCGCTGGGAGCCTTATGGGACCAACGTTAATTTCTTGCGATGGCACGAAGGACGCGTGGAAATGCGGACGTATGAGCGCGGGGTGGAAGATGAAACCCTGAGTTGTGGTACAGGGGTCGTGGCCGCGGCGATCAGCGCATTGCATCGGCGCCATGCACGGTCGCCTGTGGAGGTGGTGACATCCGGAGGGAAGCTGACCGTAGAGGCTCATCCAACTCCGATCGGGGGGTATGCCAAGATCCGACTTGTAGGGCCCGTACGCGAAGTGTTCCAGGGAACCGTGGACATCTGATCCAGATGCGGCGTTGGAGGATGATCGCACTGGTGGTTGGCATCCTGCTGATCACGGCCGCCGTGGTGGGTTGGTCGTTTTGGCGGAAGACCTTCGGCCCGGGTCCTGAGTTCGCGCAGCCTCAACGCGTGCTCCTGATCCCGACCGGTGCGGATCTCGGAACAGTAGTGGACAGTTTGATGGCGGGAGCCATGATCACCGATGAACGCGCGTTCCGTCTGCTCGCCGACCGGAAGAGATACACCGATCGCGTTCGCCCCGGTCGGTATGTGGTCCCGAGCGGTATAAGCCTCAATGCCCTGATCAACAAGCTCCGTAGTGGCGAGCAGGACCCCGTCCGCGTCACGTTCACCAACATCCGCACACTTCCACAGTTGGCGGGGCGACTTGACAAATACCTGGAGGCTGACTCCATATCCTTGCTCCGGGCCATACGGGATCCGGCCACCATGGCCCGGCTCGGGTACACCGAAGCCACGATGATCTCCTTGTTCATCCCGAACACCTACGAGGTATGGTGGAACGAACGACCTGCCGACCTGCTGGGTCGGATGGCACGGGAACACGCTCGTTTCTGGACCGAGGATCGCAGAAGCAAAGCCGCAGCGCTCGGTCTCTCGCTGACCGAGGTGAGCACGTTGGCCAGCATCGTTCAAGCAGAAACGGCCAAACGGGACGAAGCCCCGAAGATCGCTGGTGTTTATCTCAACCGGCTCCGGATCGGCATGCCGCTGCAAGCGGACCCGACCTTGAAGTTCGCCCTCGGTTTGGACAGTGTGAACCGTGTGCTGGATGCGGACAAACGGGTGGACTCGCCATACAATACCTATACACATTCCGGACTCCCCCCGGGTCCGATCAACATGCCGGAACCCGACTTCCTGGATGCGGTGCTGAACGCAGCGAAGCATGACCACCTCTATTTCTGCGCGCGGGAAACGTTGGATGGATATAGCAACTTCGCCAAGACCTATGAGCAGCACCTTGTGAACGCGCGCCGCTACCAGAAAGCGCTGAACGCACGCGGCATTTATCGTTGAGCTGTTGAAACCTCCGCGGTCCGGTTGACGGTCGCCATGGGCGCGCGGCTACTTTCGCGCCTCCAAAGAGCACCTGGAATGACGAAGATCAAATTCGGTACCGATGGCTGGCGGGCCATCATCGCGGACGATTTCACCGTGGACAATGTGGCGCGCGTGAGCGTGGCCGTGGCGCAATGGGTGAAGCGGAACTTCCCAAACGACCCCAGCATTGTCGTAGGCCATGATTGCCGTTTCGCGGGCGAACTGTTCGCCGAAACATGCACCAAAGTGTTCGTGGGCCACGGGATCCGCGTACATCTCGCCAAAGGGTTCGTGAGCACGCCGATGGTGTCGCTGGGCGCGTTCCAATTGAAGGCGAGCATGGGCGTGATCATGACCGCCAGCCACAACCCGCCGGGCTACAACGGCTACAAGTTGAAGGGATCCTATGGTGGCCCACTGATCCCCGAGCATGTGCAGGAGATCGAGGACATCATTCCCACTGCGCATGGCCTCGATCTCGCCAGCATCGATCTGAGAACGGCACCAGCCGATGACCTCATCACCATCGTGGACCTTGAGACGATGTACGTGAAGCATGTCGAGGCCAACTTCGACCTCCCCATGATCCGCAAGAGCGGATTGAAACTGGGGTACGACGCGATGTACGGGGCTGGTCAGAACGTGGTCCCGAGGATCCTCCCCGAAGCGGTGCTATTGCACTGTGACCATAACCCTTCGTTCCGTGGCCAGGCGCCGGAACCCATCCACAAGAACCTCATCGAGTTCAGCGAACTGATCAAGAACAGCGCGATACAGTGCGGATTGGCGACAGATGGCGATGCCGATCGGATCGGCCTGTACAACAGCAAAGGCGAGTTCGTGGATTCGCATCACATCATCCTGCTGTTGATCCATTACCTGGTGAACTACAAGAAATTCACAGGCAAGGTGGTGGTGGCCGTGAGCACTACGCCCAAGGTGGAGAAGATGTGCAGGCACTACGGTTTGGAGTACCAGGTCGTCAAGATCGGGTTCAAGTGGATATGCGGGATCATGCTCACCGATGATGTGCTGCTCGGGGGTGAGGAAAGCGGCGGGATCGCGATCAAGGGCCACATCCCGGAACGCGATGGCATATGGATGGGGTTGACCATCTGGGAGTTCATGGCACGAAGCGGGAAGACGCTGGAGGAACTGATCCAGGAGGTGTACGCGATCGTGGGTCCGTTCAGCTATGATCGGAACGACCTCCATATCAGCGAGGCGTTGAAACAGGAGGTGTTGAAGGCCTGTACCGAGAACAGGTACGACCGCTTCGGGGACTTGGAGGTGCGCCGGTTGGAAACGATCGATGGATGGAAGTACCACTTCGACGACGACCAGTGGCTCATGATCAGGGCAAGCGGGACCGAACCTGTGCTGCGCACCTACGCGGAAAGCAGCTCGCTCGAAAAGGCTCGCGGCATCCTCGAAGCCTGCCGAAGGACGATCGGAGCTTAGTTCTTCAGAAGAGGGGCCCGGTCCAACACCGCACCAGTTGGGTCCAATAGGGCCACGGTATAGTGGCCTGCGGCCAGATCGGCAACGTTCATCACCAAGCTGCGTTGGTCGGTGGCCAACCTCACGGTGCGGGCGTTGCGGCCCATTTCGTCCATAATGCGAAGGGAGCCAGCATCGAACGACCATCGGACCATAACCGAGGCGTTCGTAGGATTCGGGGAGAGGCTCAGATCCGCGGCCGAACCATTACGGTACAAGGCGATCACAGGACTTTCTTCCGCATGGCCATCCGTATCCTGGATCAACAATCGGTAGTAGGCCAGGCCAGGTGGCGCATCCGTGTCGTAGAACTGATAGTCGAGGGTGGAGAGGCTCTCACCTGCGGCGCTCAATGCACCGATCGCGATGAACTGCTCGCCATCTGTGCTGCGTTGAACGATGAACCGTTCCGAGGCGTGTTCCGAGGCGGTGGTCCATTCCAGCAGGTTCGCATCGCGTTCTGCCCAACCAATGAAGCGTACGAGTTCCACAGGTAGCACCCCAATGTCGCCGAGCCCGCTGGCGTAACCATAGAACCATCGGCTGTAGCGCTGGCCATCGAACATCTTGGCCATCTCGTATTCGACACGTACGCGCCATTTGTAACGGATATAGCCTGACGTTTTGTAGATCAGTTCCTTGATCTCCACACCTCCGGGGACCAGATCCATCCATGCGGCGCTGATCCCAGTGAACCCCAAACTGTTGGTGATAGGTGCCCCGGTAAAGGCCTGGCCTTCGAACACGACCTCCCAATGAAGTTTGCCATCCGTGCGGTGTATGGGGCTGCGCGTGCGGTGGCCAATGCCGAAATAGTCCGGCACGGCGAAATCCATGCAATTGGTCGCAAGCGGGGAAACGAGGTCGGCCATGTATTGCCGCGAGAGTTGGTCGAGGCCATATCCTCGTCCACCTCGATGCCATTGCCATCGGCCTTCGTTGGCGAAGGCGGGGGATGCGGATGGAGCCCCCACGATCACGTCGCTGTACCCATCGCCATCAATATCGCCGCCGCCGCTCACCGCGCTGCCCAGTTGCTCCCCGGCCACGTTGGCATCGATCAGGTCGAACGCGGCCGCACCGATGCCGGTTGGTGATCCGCGGAAGACGTAAAAGGCGCCTTCATCGGTTTGCGCCGCTGGCGCCTCGTAGCCGGGCGCGCCCACGATCACATCCGCGTAGCCATCGCCATTGATGTCTCCCGCTTCGGCTACGCTCCGACCAAAGAACAGGTCCACCATGTTGCGTTGCAAGGTGATGTTGGGCGCAGCACCAACGCCGGCGGCGGACCCATGGAAGAGGAACGCGGCCCCCTCGTTCGCTTGCCCCGAGGCCCATTGATCGGCCCCGACGATCACATCGAAAAAACCGTCCCCGTTCACATCTCCCGCACCGGCCACGCTATACCCGGATCGTGCGTTCGCCACGTTCGGTTCCATACGTTGGGCGAAAGGCAACACAATGCCCAATAGGGATCCGTGGTAAACGTAGGCCGCACCTTCATTGGCATGGCCGTTGGAATAGCCGATGGCTCCCACCACCACGTCGCTGAAACCGTCGCCGTTCACGTCGCCTGCAGTACCCACCGCATGGCCGAACAGGGAAGCGGCGCCTTCGGAGAGCACCATATGCGCAGGTGTGACGATACCCGCCACGGATCCCATGTACACGTATGCTTCGTTCGCGTCCGGGGCCCCCACGATCACGTCGGCGTAACCATCGGAATTGATGTCTCCCGCAGCACTGACCGATGCACCATAGCGGGAGGCTGCCGGACCCGAGATGGTCAGTGCTGCGACCGCTGAGATCCCTCCCGGCGAACCATGATGGATGTATGCTCTACCGGTTCCACCGGCCAGGGGGGCACCGATGATCACGTCCGCATAGCCGTCCCCGTTCACGTCGCCAGCACTGCACACGCTGGCGCCGAAGCGCGCGCCGGCCACGTTCGCTTCGAGTGTGTTGCTCGGAGCGGCGGCGAGACCCGCTGTGCCGCCCAGCCGGAATTGAACAATGCCTTCACCGGCCTGGCCGTTGCTGGCATCGGGAAGTCCGACCAACGCATCGGCATAGCCATCGCCGTTGACATCACCGGCGTTGCCCACGGCTGCGCCCATGCGAGCGGTTATAGCCCCACCGGTGGTGGTGGTGGTGGAAGCTATCCGCATGGCATAGCTGCCGCCGAGATAGACCGCTGCGGCCCCCCCAAAGCCGTACTTGAAGGCGCCAAGAACGATGTCCGAGTATCCATCGGCGTTCACGTCACCAGCAGTGGCGACGCATTCACCGAGGAACGCTCCTGGCGTATTGAGCTCGAAGGTCAGGCTGGCGGCGGTAGGTATTCCCGTCGAGGATCCGAAGTAGAGATTAACGCGCCCCTCCTGACTTTCCGGAGCAGCGTAATAGGGTATCCCGACCAGAAGATCACCATACCCATCGCCGTTCGCGTCACCGGCCGTGCTCACCCAACGCCCCATCCACGAATTAGCTTGATTGCTTTCAAGCGTGGTGGCCGGTGCCACGGACAACCCACCTCCTGAACCATGGTAGACCCGCACCATGCCTTCACCCACCTGGCCGTTCTGGTCGCGATAGGCACCAATGGCCACATCGCTATATCCATCACCGTTCACATCGCCTGCGCAGGCGGCGCTCCAACCGAAGTTGTTGTCATTGATCCCAACGGTTCCTAGATAGGTCTGTACTGGGGCCGGGTTAAGGCCTGCCCCCAGCACAGCGGCACTGCCGTAATAGATGAACGCCGCGCCTTGGTCGTTACCCGGTGCGGTCGTCCATTGCGATGCTCCTATCACGACATCGCTGAACCCATCACCATTGATATCACCGGCGCTCGCGACGCTGCGGCCGAAGTGGGACCCTCCTTGGTTACGCTCCAAGCGATGTGTGGCGGCGGCTGTCAGCCCCGCGGCTGAGCCAACATGGATGAACACGGCACCTTCCTGGAACGAAGGGTATCCGGCGAGATAGGCGCTAATGCCCACATCGCTGTAGCCGTCATTGTTGATGTCACCCAAGCAAGCCACATTGGCGCCATAGTTGTCGTCCGCATGATTCGTTTGCAGGGTCAAGTCGGGCGTCAAGCCGATACCTGTGGGACCACCGTAATAGATGAACGCCGCACCTTCTGAAACATGCAGAGCTTCGCTTTCCCAAGCCCGCGCCCCCACCACCAGATCACTGTAGCCATCCCCGTTCACATCACCAGCGGTGCTTGCGGAACATCCGAAGAGCGCCCCGGCCTGATCGACCTGCAGCACCACGCTCGGTGCTGCGGCGATGCCGGTATTGCTACCGTAATGAACGTAGGCCGCGCCTTCTGAATTCTGGCCAAGTGTGGCGGTCCAAGCGCCGATCACGATATCGCTATAGCCGTCGCCGTTCAGATCGCCAGCGGTCGCCACGGCCACACCGAAATCAGCAGTGTTCACCGGGGAGAGGATCAGGGGAGATGCCGTGGTGGAGACCGGGTCCACGGTGACCGGATAGACCGCATGCGAGTCATCCACGGTGATCGTCACTTCGTACGCGTCGCTTACGGATCGCACGTTCATGGAAGCGGGAAGCGGTTTCCCTTCGGCGTCCCAGCAGGCCAGGTCGCGGTAGACGAAGGCGCAAGTACCCGTCGATGTGCGGAACGCGACCGAACCATCCGCGATCCTCTCGGGCAGCAGGTCGCCCGTGCTGGAAAGGGCGACGATGAGGGGGCCGGCCCCCTCCGGCCGACGATGCACAATGAAATTCTGCCGAAGGCCTTCGCTGGAATGCACATACTGCACGTCGAAAGCGTGCCCCCTCCACGTGATCTCGCGAACAGCGGAGCGCACCGCCTGGGGCGACCACGGGCTGGAGAAACCTCCGCAGGTCACCGACAAAGGGTCCAAGTGCTGATCCCATGCGAGGTCATTGACCGAACCTGAGATCGCGAGTCTTCCTTGGGAAAGGGTATGGTGAAGGTCGAGGCCTCGGTTGAAGGTGGTCCACACCGCTTCCGGACCATTCCTATGCAGGTCCATTTCCTGGTCCGTCACCATCCGACGCACGGCCGAGAGATCGGGTTCCGCGCCCCGGCCGAGCATGCTGAAGAGCATGAGCACCGAGCAGACCAGTGTTCGGTTGGAAGGGCGGGAACGGTGCATTGAAGAACTTGGTACCCGTAAGCGGAAACGGGGCGCAAAAGTACTGGGAATGAGGGCGGTTGGCAATCTTTCCGTCGGCGCTAGCGGAATACCTTTGACGACGGTGGGGATGAGCACGGTGCCTAGTAGACCGACCTTAAGACGAGGGCTCCCTCGCTTCGTGGCCTTCTGGATGGTCACTGCACTATTGGCCCATGGGACGTTGACCGTAGCGCAGCGGCAGGATACCACCTTCCATGCTGGCCGCTTCTGGGCGGTTACCGGAGGCGGTGTGGCCATCATGGGTGGTAGTTTGATAGGGCTCAATTCAGCGTGGTACGCGGATCACGATCGGCAGGCTTTCCACGGGTTCAATGATGGTGCCGAATGGCTTCAAACGGATAAAGGGGGGCATGTGTTCAGCAGCTACTGGATCGGGCGTTGGGCGCAGGGTCTCATGTCATTCTCAGGGGTTCCCAAGCGAAAAGGGGCATGGGTGGGTGCGGCTACGGCCATGGTTTATTTGGGCGGGATCGAAGTCCTCGACGGCTATTCGGCCGGATGGGGCTTCAGTGGGTGGGATATTGCGGCCAATACCCTTGGGGCAGGGATCTTCCTGGGCCAGGAGGCGGTGTGGGGCCAACAACGGATCAAACTCAAGTACAGTGTCTGGTCCTCGCCCTACGCGGAAAGGCGCCCAGAGCTTCTGGGCGGTTCCTTCGGTGAACGGGTCCTCAAAGACTACAACGGCCAAACCCTCTGGGCCACGTTCGCTTGGGGTGGCCTGCATCGCGAGCCGGTCCCTTGGGGCTGGCTGGGGATCAGCGTGGGCCATGGAGCCGATGGAATGATCACGGCCGAGGCCATGCCGGGCGATGGTCGTGCGCGGCAGATCTTCCTTTCTCTGGACGTCGATCTCGAACGGATCCCCACGCAGAGTAAGGCGCTACGCACTGTATTTTTCCTGCTGAACTGTCTGAAAGTACCCGCACCAGCGATCGAGTTCCGCAGCACCGGAAGGGTTCTGGCCCACGGGCTTTATTACTGAGGTCGCACCTTGCCATCGAGCAGCCAGAGCTTCAATTTCAGCACGGCGGCGACGGTGAGACTGTCGAGGACCTCACCCTGCATCACCATGCGGTACAACTCCTCGAAGGGAAGTTTGCGCAGGACAAGTTCCTCGTTGCTGTCCGGCTCAGGGGTATGGAATTCCAGCTCCTGCGCGATGTAAAGGACCGCGTGCTCATCGCTCGCCGAGTTGCTCAGGTCCATGCGCAGCAGTTCGGTCCAGTAGTGCGCCACGATGCCCGCCTCTTCGCGCAATTCGCGTTGTGCGCTTTCCAAGGGAGGTACGTCACGCTTGCCCCCACCTTCGGGGATCTCCCAGCTATAGGCCTGCACCGGATAGCGGTACTGCCCCACGATCCAGGTGTTGCCCTCCTCATCCAAAGGGATCACGCCGATCGCGAGGTTCTTGAAGTGCACCACACCGTACGTGCCCGGGTTGCCACCGGGATCGATCACTTCGTGATGGCCCACTTCGATCCAGGGAGAGGCATAGGCCTGGCGCTCGCTCAGGGTGGTCCAAGGGCCGCGTTTGGTGGGCATAGGTCGGGTTACTGGGTGCGCGAAGCTAGAAGCCGGGGAGAACCGCCCTTTCGGCCTGCCGTAGATTCGCACCGTGGCAACGGAACGCGCATACCAGCCCGGCGATCGCGTCGCCTTCCTCGACGAGGCGGGTGGCGGCACCGTGCTACGCGTATTGAGCCACAACCGGGTCGTGGTGAGGACGCATGACGGCTTTGAGTTGGAGTATGCCTCCAAAGCGCTCGTGCAAAGGGTGATGACCGAGCGCGATCATCTGGTGACCGATCATCAGGCCGGTATGATCGCCGCCAACGATGTGATGGAAGAGCGGCGCAAGCGCGAACGATCGGGCGACACGGTGCGTGCGGGCAAAACCCCGAAGCGGCCGGAGGACAATAGCGTGGCGGAAGTGGACCTTCACCTGCATGAACTGGTGGAGGACGAGACCCGCCTTAGTCAGGACGAGAAGTTGAATTACCAACTGGCCTACTTCGAACGCGCGTTGGAAGGGGCGATCCGTGATGGCAAGCGTAAACTGATCGTGATCCACGGGGTGGGGGAAGGGGTGTTGCGTGAAGAGGTTCGCAAGGTTCTCCAGTATTATGAGACGGTACAGTTCCACGATGCTGATCCGCGCCGTTATGGTTCAGGTGCCACCGAGGTGCTGATCCATCGTAAGTAGTGAACGGGCGCCCTTCGCGGCGTTCGATCGACGTTCGTTGATATCCTGTGCATCGCTCCGTCGCCGCGCATTGCAGATGCGAGGAGGAAAGTCCGGGCAGCGAAGGGCACCGTGCTTCCTAACGGGAAGGGGTGCTACTGGGAACGGTAGTGCTACGGAAAGTGCCGCAGAAAGGGAAACCGCCGATCGTCGGTGTCGAGGTGAAGGCCCGCCTTCGCCAAGGCTTCGGCGAGGCAAGGATGAAAAGGTGAGGTAAGAGCTCACCAGTGCCCCGTGCGAGCAGGGCAGCTTGGTAAACCCCACGGGCTGAAAGACCAAATAGGCCGGGAAGTGCTGCCGCAAGGCAGGGCAGCGGGCGGCTCGTTCGCTCCCGGCGGGTAGGTCGATAGAGGTCCGTCGCAAGGCGGATCCTGGATAGATGACGGAGACCTTCCATTTCGGTGGGAGGGACAGAACCCGGCTTACAGATGCACAGGCCATACATGAAGGGCCTTCGTACCACGATCGTGGCTAGCGAGGGCCCTTCGCCATTCGTGGTTACGAAGCGAGGCGGCACGATCCTTGCCCACGGCGCGGCCTTGTAGCCGCCTATACATTTGCCACCCATGCATGCACTCCTTTGGCGGGCTCTGCTCGGCCTGCTCGCGAGCCTAGTGATGGCAGGACAAACCCTGGCCCAAGAGGAGGTCACGGTGCATGGCAAGGTGGTGGCCCGTGGGCACCAGGGCAGCTATTACGATCTGATGGTGGTGAACAAGCGCACCCGAACGGGTTCCTTCGGCAATGCGGAGGGGACGTTCACCGTGCGCATGCTTCGCACGGACACCTTGCTGATCGGTCTGGGTGGCTATGTCACGCGCCCCGTCACCGTGCGGGACAGTGTGGTGAAGGAGAGTTACGACATCCTCGTTATGCTGAGCCCATGGACGATCGTCCTTCCCGAAGCCAGCGTCCTGAGTGAGCGCACACTGAAACAGATCCAGGCGGACATCTCGAAGCTCGGCTATCGCGAGAGCGACTACCGCGTGAGCACTGTGGACGCATTACAGAGCCCCATCACCTTCCTCTATCAGGAGTTCAGCAGGCGTGAGCGCAGCAAACGGGAGGTGGCGCGCCTGGAGAACGAGGACCGCAAGCGGGCCCTGTTGCAGGAACTGTTGCACCTGTATGTAGAGTACGACATCATCAATCTCAGCCAGGACAGCTTCGATGATTTCATCGACTTCTGCGCGGTGCCCGATGAACTGATCAAGGGTCTTACCCAGTACGAGTTCCTGATGTACGTGCGCAAGAAGTACGAGTTGTATACCAGTGTGGGCCCAACGCGGCGCCATTGACCATTGCGTTGTGTGCCGTTCGATCGCGATCGCGCTGTTGCTTTCAGCTTCCGGGCTCACGGCCCAGGAGGAAGTGCTCCGGGCCATCGTCCTTGACGAGTTCGTGGTGCGGGCCCAGGCGGAGGGCTTCGATGTGCCCACGTTCATCCAGCGCGTAAAACAGGATACCACTTTCCATCACGCGTTCCTCAACATGCGGGTGCACCCACATCGGTCGGTAGGGACGCTCCGGGTGCGCGATTCGCGCGAACGCGGAACGGCAGAGCTCTACCGGGATGCCCATCTGGTGCGGACCGGAGCCTATGCGGAGCTCCTGGTGGACAGCGCGTACGAGCGTGGAAAATTGAGGAATGGGAAAGGGCACCACAGGTTCCTTACCGCTGAGCTCTTCGAAGACCTGTTCTTCCCCACGGGCCCGAGGGTCGCGGACGGTAAGATCCGCGACCGACCGGTGGAAGGGGATGCTGTCTTCCGTATCGAGCGCTACAAGAACGAACTGAAGCGCTTCATGTTCAACCCGGGCCAGGAATTGGCGAGCGTACCGTTGATCGGCGACAAGCTCGCGCTCTTCGATCCACACATGGCGACGTTCTATGACCTCCGCCTGTGGAGTAACCAGCGCAATGGCCACGCCTGCTGGGTCTTCAGCGCAGATGTCCGGGAGGGGACCGACGAGGACGATACCGTGATCAAGCACATGGACACCTGGTTCGATCAGACCACCGGCCAGGTGATCGCCCGGGAGTACCGCATCGCCCACAACTCACTGCTCCTGGGTTTCGACATTTCGATCAAGGCGGATCTTGCACTGGAGGAGGGCCTCCTCGTTCCCACCCATGTTACGTACGATGGTGTTTGGGACATACCGCTGCAACGGAAGGAGCGGGTGCGCTTCCACCTGCGTAACAGCGATTGGCGGAGGGCGCGTTGACGCACGGGCGAGTTCACGATCCTTAACGATCCCATTCCCTCCGGGCGGTGGGAAATAGTTTCATTTGTAACCATTACGAACGGAACCATCATGCCCGCCACGTCCCTCGGTTACTGGTGCTCCATCGCCGCCCATCAATATTTCGCACGTCTGCAGGAGAAGCTGAAGCACTTGGACATCACACACTGGTTCTATGTACTGCTCATCATCGACGAGGGTAAGGGCGCGTTGAGCCAAAAGGAGCTGGCCGACAAACTGGATCTGGACAAGGTGGCCATGACCCGCGCGCTCGACCACCTCAGTCAGAAGGGCTATGTGGAACGCTGCGAATGCGAAGGGGATCGGCGGAAGTACCTTATCAAGCTCACGCCGAAGGCAAGGCCCGCAGTGAAGGCCATCCGCAATGCCTATGAAGATCTGAACGACGAAGCCCTGAAGGGCGTGAAGAAGGCGGACCGCGCAGCCTTCATGGAGCAGCTAATGCATCTCGTGAAAAACCTGCGACCTGCGGACGAACCGGTCCCTGTGACCAACAAGCGCATACACGCATGAAGAAAGCGAACACCATCCTTTACGCCGTTCCCCTACTGCTTGCCGCGTGTGGTGGAAGTGACGAGCAACTGGTGGGGGGCGGCGCAATGCCACCCATGGCCGTGCAGGTGCATGTGCTTCAGGCTGAACCCTTGGACAATTCCATCACCACCACCGGCACCTTGATGTCCAACGAAGAGGTGGATCTCGTGAGCGAGCTCGCCGGACGGGTCACGATGATCGGCTTCGAGGAAGGCGGCAACGTGAGCGCGGGCCAAGTGCTAGTACGCATCAACGACGATGAGCTGCAAGCACAATTGCGCAAGGCGGAAGCCAACCTCAAGCTCGGCACGGACGATGAGGGTCGCAAGAAGCAACTGCTCGCCGTGAGCGGGATCAGCCAGGAGCAGTACGATGCGTCGCAGGCGCAGCTCGCCGCGTTGCAGGCCGATGCGGACAACCTCCGCGCGCAAGTCGCCAAGAGCACGATCCGCGCGCCGTTCAGCGGAAAGGTCGGTTTGCGCTCCATCAGCGAGGGCGGCTTTGTGGGCAGCAATACGCTTATCGCCAAGCTGCAACAGACAGATCCTATGAAAGTGGAGTTCGCCGTGCCCGAACGTTACGGCCGTATCATGAAGCCTGGCGCCGTGATCCACTTCACCATGGAGGGTGATACCAGCACCTACACCGGTGAGGTCTACGCGGTGGATCCCAGCGTGGACGCCACCACGCGCACGGTGAAAGTCAGGGCGCGCAGCAGCAACAAGGACGGTCGCCTTTTTCCCGGCGCGTTCGCGAAAGTGGATGTGCGCCTGGAGAAGCTGAACGACGCATTGATCGTTCCAGCCGAAGCGCTCATCCCCGACATACAAGGACAGAAAGTGCTGCTGATGAAAGGCGGCAAGGTGGTGAGCGCGCGTGTGCAGCTCGGCATCCGCAGTGCGAACAGTGTGCAGCTAACCAGCGGTGTGCAGCCTGGCGACTCGGTGATCGTGACCGGTCTGCTTGCACTGCGCGATGGAGCGGACGTACGGCCTATTCCCAAGGAAGCGATCAACACGACGACAACGGCTGATAGCGTCGCGAGATGAACATCAGTTCCGTCAGCATCAACCGCCCGGTGCTCGCATCGGTGATCTCGATCCTGATCTTGCTCTTCGGCGCCATCGGCTTCGGTTTCCTCGGGGTGCGCGAGTACCCGAGCGTTGATCCGCCGATCATCACGGTGACGACGAATTACGTCGGCGCCAACGCGGACATCATCGAGAGCCAGATCACCGAGGTGCTGGAGGAGAGCATCAACGGCATCGCTGGCATCCGCACCCTTACGAGCGTGAGCAGTGATGGGCGAAGCACGATCACCGTGGAGTTCGAACTGGACGTGGACCTGGAGGCCGCCGCCAACGACGTGCGCGATCGCGTGAGCCGCAGTTTGCGGAACCTGCCGCTGGATGTCGATCCACCGATCGTGGCCAAAAGCGATGCGGACAGCAATCCCATCGTGAGCATGACGATACAGAGCGATCAGCGCAACCTGCTTGAGCTGAGCCAGATCGCCAACGACGTGTTCAAGGAACGCTTGCAGACGATCGCCGGAGTGAGCGCCATCAACGTATGGGGCGACAAGAAGTACAGCATGAAGCTGCTCCTGGAACCAGTAAAGATGGCCGGCTTCAACGTTACGCCGGTGGAAGTGCGCAATGCGCTCAACCGCGAGAACGTGGAACTGCCCAGCGGCCGCATCGAAGGCTTCAACACCGAGCTTAGCATCCGTACGCTTGGTCGCCTCACTACCGCCGAGGAGTTCAACAACCTCATCATCCGCGACGATGGCGGACCGGTGGTGCGCTTGAAGGACATCGGCAACGCCGAGCTGCGGCCGGAGAATGAACGCTCGCTCCTTCGCGGCAACGGTGGCGTGGCGCAGGTCGCGGTTGCCATCACTCCCCTGCCAGGCAGCAATTACGTGGCCATCGTGGACGAGTTCTACAAGCGCGTGGAGCAGATCAAGAAGGATCTGCCGGAGGACCTGCGCTACAACGTGGCCATGGACACCACCATCGGCATCCGCAAGGCCATCCTGGAAGTGGAAGAGACCATCCTCATCGCCTTCGGCCTGGTGGTGCTCATCATCTTCATCTTCCTGCGGAACTGGCGCACCACCTTGATCCCGGTGCTCGCGATCCCGATCTCGCTCATCGGTTCCTTCTTCATCATGTACGTGTCGGGCTTCAGCATCAACATCCTCACGTTGCTGGCGATCGTGCTCTCCACGGGCATCGTGGTGGACGATGCGATCGTGGTGCTGGAGAACATCTATGCCAAGATCGAAGGCGGCATGGATCCCATGAAGGCTGGGCACGAGGGATCGAAAGAGATCACTTTCGCCATCATCAGTACAACGGTGACGCTGGCGGCCGTGTTCCTGCCCATCATCTTCCTCAGCGGTTTGACCGGTCGCCTCTTCCGCGAGTTCGGCGTGGTTGTGGCCGGATCGGTGATCATCAGCGCCGTGGTCTCGCTCACGCTCACGCCCATGATGAGCGCGCGCTGGCTCAAGCACAAGGACAAACACAGCCGCTTCTTTGAGGTGACCGAGCGCTGGTTCAACGGTCTTTCGGGCGCATACGAGCGATCACTCGCCTCCTTCATGCGTCGCCGCTGGCTGGTCTTCCCCATCATCCTCGTCAGCCTCGGCCTCACCGTGCTCGCCTTCTTCAACTTACAGAGCGAGCTCGCGCCCGCCGAGGACAAGAGCCGCTTCATGGTGCAGAGCACCGCACCCGAAGGCACCAGCTTCGAACTGATGAACGCCTACCTCGCGGACATCATCAACGTGGTGGACACCATGCCCGAGCGGCAGGCCCTCATCAGCGTAACGGCGCCCGGCTTCGGCACCGCATCTTCCACCAACAACGGCTTTGTGCGCGTTACGCTGGTGCAGCCTGAAGAGCGCACCAAGACGCAGGATGAACTGGCGAAGGAGGTGATGGCCAAAGTGCAGCGCTTCAACCTGGCAAAGAGCATCGTAATACAGGAACCCACCATCGGTGGCAGTCGATTCGTTTCGCTGCCCGTGCAGTATGTGATCCAGGCGCCGGACTTCGAACGCCTGCGCGAGATCATCCCGAAGTTCATGGAGAGGGCCGTGGCCGACAAGACCTTCCGCGTCACCGACCTCAACCTGAAGTTCAACAAGCCGGAGATCAATGTGGAGATCGACCGCGATCGCGCACGCGCCATGGGCGTGAGCATGCAGGACATCGCGGAGACCTTGCAGCTCTATTTCAGCGGCCAGCGCTACGGCTACTTCATCATGCAAGGCAAGCAATACCAAGTGATCGGGCAGGCCACACGCGACAACCGCGATGCGCCCATCGACCTGAGGAGCGCTTACGTGCGCAATGACAAGGGCGAGCTGATCCAATTGGACAACCTCGTGCGCATGAGCGACCGTAGTACGCCGCCGCAGCTCTTCCGGTACAACCGCTACGTGAGCGCCACCGTGATGGCCGATCCGGCGGAGGGCTACACCATCGGCGATGGCATCGCGGCCATGGACCGCATCGCGGAGGAAGTCCTCGACGACAGCTTCAGCACTTCGCTTGCGGGCGTGAGCAAGGAGTTCGCCGAGAGCGGTAGCAGCATCTGGTTCGCGCTCGGGCTGGCTCTAGTACTGATCTTCCTCATCCTCGCTGCGCAGTTCGAGAGTTGGCTGGATCCCCTGGTCGTGATCTGCACCGTGCCGCTCGCACTGGCTGGCGCCTTGCTCAGTCTATGGATCGGCGGGCACACGATCAACATCTTCTCGCAGATCGGCGGCATCGTACTCATCGGCCTCGTCACCAAGAACGGGATCCTCATCGTGGAATTCGCCAACCAGCGGAAAGAACAAGGATTGAAGAAGTTGGAGGCCGTTGTTGATGCTGCCGGACAGCGTTTTCGCCCCATCCTCATGACCAGTCTCGCCACCGTACTGGGTGTCTTGCCCATCGCCATGGGCCTTGGCGCTGCCGCGAAGAGCCGTGTGCCCATGGGCATCGCTATCATCGGGGGATTGATGTTCGCGCTGCTGCTCACCTTGTACGTGGTGCCTGCGTTGTACAGCTACATGAGCAGAGAGCGTAGCGTCGACCCACCGGGTCGACCCGCGATACCCGGCGAAACACCTGCCCACGCATGAGGATGACCATCACCTTCCTCTTGGCCTGCGCAAGCCTCGGTGTTGCCGCGCAGGTCCTCACCGCCGATGAAGCCGTGCGCATCGCCGTGGAACAGAATTACGGCATCAAGCTCGCACGGCTCGATGCCCGCAGTGCCGAGCTGTTGAACACCGCCGGAAACGCAGGCATGCTGCCCAGCGTGGATGCCGTGGGCCAGTACGCCATCGACAACAGCGCCACCAAGCAGACCTTCTTCAGCGGCGAGGTGCGCGAACGCGACAACGCCGACCAACGCGTGCTGGATGCCGCCGTGCAACTGAACTGGACCGTCTTCGATGGCTTGACGATGTTCGCCACCAAGGACCGGCTCGAAGCACTGGAGCTGATCGGGCAGACACAACTGCGCCAGCGGATCGAAGCCACCGTCTACGAAGTGCTCGCCACCTATTACCAGCTGGTGCAACTGAACAAGGCCATCGCCGTGCAACGTGAGAGCGCGCGCATCTCCCGCGAACGCCTCACCATCGCCGAGGCAGCGAAGAACATCGGCACCGCCAGCGGACTACAGGTGGTGCAAGCGCAACTGGACCTCAGCACAGACAGCGCTTCTGCGCTGGACCTGCGAGCGCAGCAGGCAGCGACGACCACGCGCCTGAACGCCCTGATCGGTCGCGACCCCGCGACCCCGACCGTGGTGGACGCCGACATGCCCGTGGCCGGAACGCTCGACCTCGCCCAGATCCAAGGCGCCGCGCGGCAGGCCAACAGTGCCGTGCAGCGAGCACGGCAGCAGCAGATCGCCGCGGACCTTGGCGTGAAGGAGCTGCGCGGCGCGCTCTTCCCTCAAGTCGACGTGTTCGCCAACTACGGCTACACCAAGAGCACGTCGGCCGTGGGCATCTTGCAGAGCAACCAAGCACTGGGCCCGGACTACGGTGCACGCGTGAGCATCCCGCTCTTCCGTGGCTTCCAGGCGCGCAGCGCGATGGAAGTGGCCAAGCTCCAGCGCGAACAGGCCGCGCTCACCACGGAGCAAGTGGAGCTCGACCTGGAGGAAGGCGTGCTCAACGCCTGGACGACCTACACCCTCTCCGCACAGCGCGTCGCCTTGGAAGAAGCCAACCTCACCGGCAGCCGCACGCAAGTGGACATCGCGTTGGAGAGCTTCCGTCTCGGTGCGATCACCAGCGTGGAACTACGCGATGTGCAACAAGGCATGGTGGCTGCTGAAGGACGGTTGCTCGTGGCCCGCTACGAAGCCAAACTCGCCGAGCTACAGTTGAAGTGGTTCGCGGGGCGGCTGTTGTGAGCGCGCGGATGTTCCTGGCCCGCTGCGAAGCCAATTTGGGCGAACCGCGGTCTGAGCTGCGCGGAGGGCTGATATGGTAGGATCTGAGCGAATGGCGCTCTCGCGCCGCTTCGTTGCTCGTTAATGGATCCCTTTGGCCGCGAGGTACCGTTCGGCATCCAACGCGGCCATGCAGCCTGTGCCAGCCGAGGTCACCGCTTGTCGGTACACTTTGTCGGCGGCATCGCCGGCCACGAAGACCCCGGGGATCTTGGTGCTGGTGCGATCCGCATCATGCTTCAGGTAACCGGCCTCATCCATATCCAGCCAGCCTTGGAAGAGGTCCGTGGCGGGCTTGTGCCCGATGGCGACGAACAAGCCGGTCACATCCAGCTTGGTTTCTTCGCCGGTCTTGTTGTTGATCGCGAGGACACCCTCCACGGTATGCTCACCCAGCACATCCTTCACTTCGGTGTTGTAGTGTACTTCGATGTTCGGGGTGTTCAGTACGCGGTGTACCATCGCCTTACTGGCGCGGAAACTCTCCTTGCGCACGAGCATATGCACCTTCGGGCAGAGCTTGGCCAGGTAGGTGGCTTCTTCGCAGGCCGTATCACCTGCCCCCACCAGCACCACGTTCTGGCCTCGGTAGAAGAAGCCGTCGCACACGGCGCAGGCCGTTACCCCACCCCCCACATCCCGGAGCCGGATCTCATTGGGTAACCCCAGCCATTTCGCGCTCGCTCCGGTACTGATGATCACCGTGTCGGCATGGATCTCGGTCTTTTCATCCACCCAGACCTTGTGGACCGGACCCGCGAGATCGACCTTGGTGACCCATCCACTGCGTACATCCGTGCCGAACCGGAGCGCCTGCTTTTTCAGGTCCTCCATCATTTCCGGACCGGTGCGGCCGTCCGGATACCCAGGGTAGTTGTCCACTTCCGTGGTCTGTGTGAGTTGGCCACCGGGCAAGGGCCCTTCGATCACCACGGGCTTCAGGTCAGCGCGTGCCGCATAGATGGCGGCCGAAAAGGCGGCGGGACCAGAACCGATGATCAGGCAGCGGATGTGCTCGGGCGAAGTGCTCATGGAAGGGGCGCAAATCTAACGGGCGGGAAGGCCCGCGCGGGCAGGAAGTCGTCAGGCCTCCGTCACGGCTGACAGACGACCTGTTTCACCGTTGGGGACAGACCGGCCCAAACACCCAGGCCTCCGGTGATATTGCTCTTCACATTGCTCGGTTGCGAGAACAGATCGCCCTGCGTGGCCACGTTGCTTTCGAAGCTGCGGTAAAAATCGAACTCGTCGCGACCCAGGGCATAGAGCTTCACCAGTACGGTATCACCTCGCTTGAAGGTGCTTCCTCCTTCGCTAGGGTCGGAGAAGGAACTGTTGCCGCGCGCGATGATGTACTCCAGCACCTGGCCGTTGAAGAACTCGTCGTTGCTCGTGCTTCCTAGCGGTGCTGCGAAGGTGGGGTCCACCGGATCGCCGTTGCTGTCAAGATTGGTGCGGCGCGTAAGCGCACGGTAGCAGTTCCCCAAGGTGTCGGGGTCGAGGCTCCGGCCCCACACGAAACCGGTGCTGTCATCGCCATCGTCACCATCCTGGTCGAGCAAAGTGAACCATAGGGTATCCAAGCTGGGCGCTCCGGGGATGGTGGTGGTGCTGGTGAGCGTCTTCCCTTCGGCCTGGATCGTAAGCGTGTAGGTTCGGCCGATCTCACCTAAGAGAATGGAATCGGTCCTACTGTAGAGGCAGATGTCCAAGTTGGCGAGGATCGCAGGGTCCAAGCCCGTGAAGACCGCGACATCATCGATCAATTCATCCGGAAGGGCGGAGGAACAGATCATAGGAATGGTGTGCGTTGTGATACCATCGCTCACGGTGATCACAGCGTCGCGCACGAAGATGTTCGCGAAGGAGGAGGGATCCGCGGGTGAGAAATAGCTCTGCGTACGTGTAAGGATAATGAGGGGCGGCTGGCCGGGTTCGATCGTGGCTTCCACCACGAGCTTCGTTTCGGTCTCCGGCAGGTCCACGGTGATCTCTTTGGAGCAACCGATGACCACCATGGTAAGAAGGAGGAGGAGGTACCGCATCAGAACTTGAAATTCCAGGTGAGGGAAGGAAGGATGCTGAACAAACTGACCTGCTTGGCCACGACCTTCAAACTACCGTCCGCCACATTGCCCTCGTTGTCGAAGTAGATGAAGTAAGGGTTCGCGCGGTTGTACACGTTGTATATCGCCAGGGTCCAACTGCTGCGCCATCTGCGGGTGCGGTAGGTCACTTCACCCGTGTCCTTGTCCTTCACCTTCCGTTGTTCCTTGTTGTTGAGGGTAACGGCCAGATCGAGGCGATGGTAGGGCGCCATGCGGAAGCCGTTGCGTTCGGTGTATTCGCTCACGAGACGGCCTTCGATGAAGTAACGGTTCACCGGCAGGGTGGCGGCTTGGCCTGTGGAGTACACAAAGGTGCCGGCGAAGTTCCAGCGCTTGTTCAATTCATAAATGGCCACCACGCTCAGGTCATGGCGGCGGTCCCAGCGGCTGGCGAACTCACGCCCCTCATTGATGTCCGGGAACTTGCGCATGGTCTTGCTCCAGGTATAGCCCACCCATCCGTTCAACTTGCCGGTCGCTTTCTTAATGAAGAGTTCCGCACCGTAGCTATAGCCGTTGCCGAACACCAGTTGCGTGTCGAAGTTGGAGTTGCCGTTGGCTTGTGGGTCCGCACCATCGGCGTATTCCACGAGGTTCTTCATGTCCTTGTAGTACACCTCCAGGCTTGTCTCGATCATGTTGTCGAGGAAGTTGCGGAAGTAGCCGGCCTCGTATTGTGTGCCCACGAGCGGCTTCACGTTCTTGCCGCTGGGGATCCAGATATCGGTGGGCAGGGCGATGCTGCTGAAGCTGGCCAGGTGTACATACTGCTGGCCGCGGTTGAAGCTCGCTTTCACGCTGCTGCGTTCGTTGAGGCGATAACGTGCGCTGAGGCGCGGTTCCAGGGCGGCATAGCTGCCGATCACCTGGCCGGGCCGGTAGGAGATGGTGCCATCGCGCAGACCGGTCTCATCGAACTGGTATTCATCGAACGGGCCCACATGGGCGAAGGCGGTGAGGCGCAACCCGGCGTTCACCCGCAATGCGTCGGTCACATCGAACTCGTCCAGTACATAGATCGCGCCTTCGTGGGCCTTCAGCAAGCTGGGGGTCTTGATGTCGAACTCCGTGGTACCGGATCGGGCCGTTACGGTACTCGGGGTGTAGGTGTGGTTGATGTACTGCCCGCCGAACTTCAGCGTGTGGCGTACGCTCTGATAGTTGCTCAGGTCCACCTTCAAGCCGTAGTCCTTGATGCCGCTGAAGAGGTTGAAGGCGAAGAACTCCTGGTCGGCGCCGAACTCGAACTTATAGTCGCTGTACGTGGCGGTGGTGTTGAGGAAGAGTTTCGGGCCGAAGACATGGTTCCAGCGCGCGCTCACCGTGGCATTGCCCCACGGGATGCGGAACGTGGGCGCATCGGGGTCGCTGTTGGCGAAGGTGAACACGTCGCGCCCGAAGTAGCCGCTCAGGTACAAGCGGTCCTTATCGCTCACGCGGTAGTTCATCTTCGCGTTCACATCGTAGAAGTAGTACCCCGATCCGGCGAACGCGGAGCTGTCCGGTACGAAGGGCTTGGTGATCACGTCGATGTACGTGCGCCTTCCGCTCAAAAGGAAGGAGGCGCGGTCCTTCACGATGGGGCCTTCCACGGTGAGGCGCGAGCTGATCAGACCGATGCCGCCCTGGGCGTGGTAGTTCTTGTCGTTGCCCTCTTTCATGTTGATGTCGAGCACCGAACTGATGCGGCCACCGTAGTTGGCGGGTATCCCGCCCTTGATCAACTCGATGTTCTTCACCGCGTCCGCGTTGAACACGCTGAAAAATCCGAAGAGATGGCTGGCATTGTACACCGTGGCCTCGTCCAGCAGGATCAGGTTCTGATCGGGTCCGCCCCCGCGCACGTAGAAGCCGCTGTTGCCCTCGCCATTGCTCTTCACACCAGGCAGGTACTGCAGGGTCTTCAGCAGGTCCACCTCCCCGAGCAGCGCCGGGAGGAGCTTCACTTTCTGCACATCGAGCTCGGCGCGCCCCATGTCCGTGCTCTCGGTGTTCCGGCGGGCATCTTTGGCCGTCACCAGCAGTTCCTTCACCACAATGGCATTGGGGTGCAGCTCGAGGTTCATCACCAGATCGGAACGCAGGTCCATGGTGTCCACGAACTCCTGGTAGCCCAGGTAGCTGCTAACGACCGTGTAGATACCGGGATCGACGGTCACCGAGAAGTAGCCGTATGAATTCGTAGCGGTCCCCTTCTTCAATTCCCTGAGGTAGACCCCCGCACCGATCAAGGCTTCGCCGCTGGAGGCGTCCTTCACGTATCCGCTCAGGGTGGGGCGGGTGTTCTGCGCGTTCGCGGCGTTGCGGAAGAGGATGCTGGTGAGCAGTGCTGGGAGAAGAAAAAGGCGCATCGTGGTCACGGGGCGGCAAAGGTAAACGGGCACGTTGCAACGAACGTTCCCGCAGGTGGAATGTTCTGATCGTGGATAGCGATGTGGAAAGAATGAGGATCCCTTCACATTTGGACCACGTGCGCCCGGCCTGGCGATCGGACCTTTGTACCGTACGAAAACACGTCGCATGCACACCTTTCTTCGGAAGCACCATACCAGCTTGCTCACTTTTGGGATCTATCTAGCCCTGACGGCCTTCGCGCTATTGGTTTCCATCGGCCTGATCTGATCCCAGGGTCGCGATCCGATCCGCCAGAACCGACGGAATCATACATTTGCCGCCCCTCGGGGTGTAGCGCAGCCCGGTAGCGCACTTGCATGGGGTGCAAGTGGTCGCTGGTTCGAATCCAGTCACCCCGACTGAAGAAGGGTCACCGCAAGGTGACCCTTCGTGCATATGCCCTACTTCTACATCCTTTATTCCCGATGCTGGACCGATACTATCTCGGCCACACCACCGAGTCGTTGCAGGAGCGGCTGCGCAAGCACTTGTCCGACCACAAAGGTCGGACCGCCCGCACGAGGGACTGGGCACTGATGCACTCAGAGGAATTCGCGGATAGGTCGGTTGCCTATCGGCGGGAATTGGAGGTCAAGAAATGGAAGAATCGTAGCGGCATCGAGCATTTGATCGGCAAGCCCCGGTAGCGCATCCCGCCGGGGCGAGAAGGTCGCTGGTTCGGATCCAGTCACCCCGACCAGCAATGAGGATCCCGCCATTTGGCGGGATCTTTTGCTTTCCTCCTGGACCGTTCGCGACATGGGCCGGACGGTTAAGGAGCCTATCGCGCGCGGCCTTTGGCCGCATGCGCGCCTACATTTGCGCGCTCCCTATTCGAACCTATGCTGTTCCGTCATTTTCCTTCGTCCTGGCTCTCCCTGTTCTTGCTCTCCGCCTGCGGTGGGGCCGGTGATCACAACGAGCCAGGCGGTGAAGGAACCACCTCATCCGCCCTTGCCATGGACACGCACAGCGCCGCCCGGCCGAACGAGGCCGTGATCCAGCATCTCGACCTCGACATCAAGGTGGACATGGAGGCCCAGCGCATCGAAGGGTCGGCCACCTACGCACTGAAGCCGGGCCACGGCCCTTTGGTGCGGTTCGATACCGATGGTTTGACCCTGCATGACGTGAAGGATGCCAAAGGGAACGCGTTGACCTATCGGCTTGGCACGGCGGGACCGCTCGGTGCGGCCTTGGAAGTGGACCTGCCGGAGAACACGGACAGCGTTACCATCCAGTACACCACCGGCCCGGCCGCGCGTGCCCTGCAATGGTTGCAGCCAAGGCAAACGGCTGGCGGCACCAAGCCTTTTCTCTTCACGCAAGGGCAGGCCATCCTCACGCGTAGTTGGATCCCGATCCAGGACAGTCCCGGCATCCGGTTCACATACGATGCGCGCGTGCAGGTCCCTCCCGATCTGATGGCCTTGATGAGCGCCTCCAACACCCAGGAACGCTCGGCCGATGGCCGGTACAGTTTCCATATGGAGCAACCGATACCAGCCTACCTAATGGCCCTCGCCGTCGGCGACCTGGCGTTCCGTTCCGTCGGTCCGCGCACGGGGGTATACGCCGAGCCGGGCATGGTGGACACCGCCGCTTGGGAACTCGCGGATATGGAACGGATGGTACAAGCTGCCGAGGATCTCTACGGCCCATACCGTTGGGAGCGTTATGACGTGCTGGTGCTTCCGCCCAGTTTCCCATTCGGCGGTATGGAGAACCCCCGGTTGACCTTCGCGACACCTACGATCCTCGCCGGCGATCGCTCGCTCACCGCCCTCATCGCACATGAACTGGCGCATAGTTGGAGCGGCAACCTGGTGACCAACGCCACCTGGAACGACTTCTGGCTCAACGAAGGCTTCACGGTCTACTTCGAAAAGCGGATCTGCGAGAAGATCTACGGGAAGGACTATGCGAACATGCTCGCCACCCTCGGGCATCAGGACCTGCAACACACAGTGGAGAAATTCACCGGGGAAGGCCTGGCCGCGGATACCCGTTTGAAGCTGGACCTTACCGGAAGGGATCCGGACGATGGGGTTTCGGATGTGGCCTATGAAAAGGGATATGCCTTCCTGCGTCGCCTGGAGGAAAGTGTTGGGCGTGATCGCTTCGATGCGTTCCTGCGGAACTACTTCGATCGGTTCGCCTTCCAGAGCCTCACCACGGAACAGTTCCTGGACCATCTGCAAGAGCACTTGATCGAGCCCGGCAACGTGCATGTGGACGTGAAGGCCTGGGTATACGGCCCCGGGATCCCTGCGGACCTCGTTGTGCCCGTGAGCGATAAGTTCACCAAGGTGGAAGTGGAGGTGGAGCGCTGGCGATTGGGCACCACAGCCGCCGAGCTGCGCACAGAGGGCTGGTCCACGTTCGAGTGGATCCATTTCGTTCGGCATCTGCCGGATAGCATGACCACCCCGCAGATGGCCGATCTTGACGCGGCTTTCCGTTTCACCGGCACGGGCAACTCAGAGATCCTGGCCGTGTGGCTGGAGCGCAGCGTGGAGAACGACTATGCGCCCGCGTATGAACGGTTGAGCGCCTTCCTCACGAGCGTGGGCCGCCGCAAGTTCCTGCAACCGCTGTACGAGGCACTGATCAAAACCGAGAAGGGCCGCGCGATGGCCCAGCACATCTACGCCAACGCACGGCCGAACTACCACAGCGTGGCGGTGCGCACGATCGATGAACTGCTCGACTGGACGAAGATGAGCGACCCGGTGACGCTCTGATCCTTCGATCAATTTCCATCCTTCATGCAGCGCGATAGGATCACGGGATCCAGCGCATGCCCTCCGGGGAACGTGTGCGTCCTTAATGTCAGGGCGGCCGATCTCAACCGTTCCTCCGCATCCCGGAACACGCGTTCGGGCACCAACTTGTCCTGCTCGCCGTGTACCAGGTCGATGCGCGTTGTAGCGAGCGCGACGGAGAGCGCGGAGGCATCAAGTTCCGGAGGAAGTTGTCCGCCCCAAAGCACGAGCTGACGAAGATGGGTCCGCCCGCGAAATGCCCAACGTGACACCGTGGCCACCCCTTGCGAAAAGCCGAGTGCGTGAACGGGTAGGCCTGGTGCTTCGTGCGCGATGGACCCAACGAGCGCATCGAGATAAGCAACGTGGTCGTCGATCTCGTGCGAGCGGTCCTCGCGGGTCATCCAGGTGGCTCCGACGCGCTGGTGCGCATCGTCCGTGTAGAAACGCGATAGCCCCTCGGGCGCGACGATCAATCGCTCTTCCGCCAGATCTTCAAAGGCAGTGAGGAAGTAGCGGGCCAGTTGACCATAGCCGTGGACCACGATCCAGATGCTGCGCGCCGTTGCGGCTTCTCCCAGCACATGATAGCGTGCGGTCCGGTCCACCCGGAGGAAGCGCTCTTCCAAGGGATCAGTAGGTGAGCAGATCCTCCAACGCCTTGGCGACCTTCTCCGCGCTCGGGATCATCGCCGCTTCCAGTGTGCTGTTGAGCGGGATCGCGGGCATGTCCACGGAACCTAACGTGCGCACCGGTGCATCGAGTTGTTCGAAGCACGCATCGCCGATGCGCGATGCCAGTGCTTGCGCGAAGCTGTTCGTCACCTGTTCTTCGGTGACCACCAGGCATCGGCCATGCCTGGCGACTGTGGTCATCACCGTCTCTTCATCCAGGGGCACCAAGGTGCGCAGGTCGATGATGGTGATGCGTCCCGGGAAATTCTTCGCCGCCGCTTTGGCCCAGTAAACGCCCATGCCATAGGTGACGATCACTGCGGCTTCACCGCTTTCGATCGCTTTCGCATCGGCTTCTTGCACGATACGCGCCTTGCCGAAGGGAATGATGTAATCCGGCGAAGGCTCGATGCTCTTCGCTTCCTCGGTGCCTTTGATCTTGCTCCAGTAGAGGCCCTTGTGTTCGAGCATCACCACGGGGTTCGGATCGTGGTAGGCCGCCTTCATCAAACCCTTCAGGTCGGCGCCGGTGCTGGGGTAGGCGATCTTGATGCCCTTGATATTGCAGAGAACGCTCTCCACGCTGCTGCTGTGGTAGGGGCCGCCGCTGCCGTACGCCCCGATCGGTACGCGGAGGATGCAGCTTACCGGCCACTTGCCCACGGTGAGATAACAGCTCCGCGCCACTTCGGTGAAGAGCTGGTTGAGCCCCGGCCAGATGTAATCCGCGAACTGAACTTCCACGATCGGTTTCAAGCCGGCGGCACTCATGCCCACGGTGCTGCCGATGATGAAGGCCTCCTGGATCGGTGTGTTGAACACGCGGTGGTCGCCGAAGTCGCGAGCGAGCGTCGCCGCTTCGCGGAACACACCGCCGAGACGCCCGCCGACATCCTGTCCGTAGAGCAGGCAGCGCGGATCCTCCTGCATCAGCTCGCGGATGGCGAAGAGGGCGCAGTCCACCATCACGGTGGGTTCGCGGTCCTTCGGTGTGCGTTCGCCCTTTTCCTCGGTCACCGGGGTAGGGGCGAACATGTGCGTGTGCAGATCATCGGGAGTCGGATCCGCAGCGGCGCATGCGCGCTCGAAATCCGCTTTCACGCGAGCGATGGCTTTCTGCTCCAATTGCTTCAGCCCATCGAGTTGCAGGCGCAGATCGAGCAATTGCTGGAGGAAGCGCGGATGCGGATCGCGGCGCCGATGTTCGGCGAGATCCTCCGCACTGCGGTAGAACTCCATACGCACACCACTGGTGTGGTGGTTCAGCAGGGGCACCTTGGCATGCACCAGGAAGGGACGGCGATCGCGGCGCACCGCGCCGATCACTTCTTGCATGGTCGCGTGGCAACTCAGGAAGTCCGTGCCGTCGATGCTGCGCGTCTCAAGCCCCTTGAAGCCCTTGGCGTATTCCGTCGCGTCCGCCACGCGGATCTCATCAGCGCTCGCGCTGATGTCCCATTCATTGTCCTGCACCAGGTAGATGATGGGCAGCTTTTTCAGCACGGCCATCTGGAAGGCTTCGGAAACTTCACCTTCGGTGATCGCGGCATCGCCCAGCGAACACACCACCACCGGACGTTCGCCTTCGGGCTGCTCGGCGAGCCCCGCGCGCTCCTTGTACCACTGGCCCAATGCGATGCCTGTGGTGGGGATCACCTGCATGCCGGTGGCGCTGCTCTGGTGCGGGATCTTGGGCATATGGTCCCGTCGCAAGCTGGGATGGCCGTAGTAGGTACGTCCTCCGCTGAACGGATCGTCCCGCTTGGCCAGCAATTGCAGCATCAACTCATAGGGCTCCATACCGATGCCCAGCAGGATGCTGTCGTCGCGGTAGTAGGGCGCCACGAAATCCTGCGGCTTCAACTGCATGCCGAGCGCGAGCTGGATGGCTTCGTGCCCACGGCTGGTGGCATGCACGTACTTGCTGGTGAGCTTGAAGTTCTCCTCGTAGATCTCCGTCATCGCCTTGGCGGTACACATCAACTCCCAGGCGCGGAGCAGGACGTCGGTATCGATCACACTAGGCGCGGGGCGGGTCCGGGTGGCGGTCATTCCAGGGAATACGTGGACGGCCAAGTTACGCGATGACCGGTGCGGTGATCAGCCCAGGCGGCCAATAGATTTGCGGCGTTCCCCCAACCTCAAAGCCCTTCCATGGACCGCACCGCCCACGAACTGGACCACCGCATCGTCGGTGATGACATGCAATGCGTGGAGATCACGCTGGACCCGCAGGAGACCGTCGTCGCCGAAGCGGGCACCATGATGATGATGGACGAGGGCATCAGCATGAAGACCATCTTCGGCGATGGCAATGGGCAGGAGCAGGGCTTCATGAGCAAGTTGCTCGGCGCGGGCAAGCGCGTGCTCACCGGGGAGAGCCTCTTTATGACCACCTATACCAACGATAGCAACGTGCGCCGCACGGCTTGGTTCGCGGCGGCCTATCCAGGGAAGATCATGGCCTTGGACCTGCGCGATTTCGGGCAACGCCTCATTTGCCAGAAGGACTCCTTCCTCTGTGCCGCGAAAGGCGTTTCGATCGGGATCGCCTTCCAGAAGCGTCTGGGCGCGGGCCTATTCGGAGGTGAAGGCTTCATCATGCAGAAGCTCGAAGGCGATGGCCAAGTGTATATCCATGCAGGTGGTACCACGGTAGAGCGCCAGCTAACACCGGGCGAAACGCTCCGCGTAGATACCGGCTGCCTCGTCGCCATGACGCAGGACGTGGAGTACGACATCCAGTTCGTGGGCGGGATCAAGAACACCTTGTTCGGTGGTGAAGGGCTCTTCTTTGCCACGTTGAAAGGCCCGGGCCACGTATGGATCCAAAGCCTGCCCTTCAGCCGTTTGGCGGACAACATCATCGCCGCAGCGCCGCGTGCTGGTGGCCGTGGGAAGGAAGAAGGCAGCGTGCTCGGTGGCCTGGGAAGGTTGCTGGACGGGGACAATTGATGAGGTGGCAGGCGCAGGGGCAGGGGCAAACATGCCTATTGCCCCTGCCCCTGGGCCCGCCCCTTGCTAACGCTCCTCGCGTTGGCTCCCGTCCAATCCGTTCAACAATCCCTGCACCACGGAAAGCAGCAGGCTGAAGCCGAGGGCCCACCAGAAGCTCTTCACCACGAAGCCGTCCACGATCTCCGCCGCCAGCAGCACCACGCAGGCGTTGATCACCAACAGGAAGAGGCCCAGCGTGAGCACGGTGACGGGCAGTGTGAAGAGGATGAGCAGCGGTTTCAGGAAGGCGTTGAGCAGGCCAAGCACCGCGGCAGTGATCAATGCGGTGACGAGGCCGTGGGTATCGCCCATATCCCCGAGGCTTACGCCGGATAGGAGCAGATCGCAGATCAGCACCGCGATGGCCGAGATGATGAGTCGGACAAGGAGTTTCATGTGAGCGAAGATGCGCAACAATGCGCGAGGTCCTGAACGCACAATGCGCAACGGAGTGATCCGTCGCGCGTGAGACAGAATGAAGTCCCCTCCTGTTCGGCGGAACGCTCCGCCGAACGTGTAAGGAGGGGGTAGGGGTGGTTTCGATCCGGTTTTCAGAAGGCCGACTTGGAAACCACCCCCTAACCCCTCCTTGGGTATTGCGATCGAGGGATCGATCGCGGAGGGGAGTTGCTCACTGCTTCATCAGCTTCCGCAGCTGGGCCTTGTCGCCCTGGGTGATCACCAGGAAGTAGGTGCCGTTGCCCTTGTCGCTGAGATCGAGTGTGCGCTCGTAACGGCCTTTGAAGCCGGTGATCGTTTCGTGGTACACGCGTTCGCCGCTGGCGTCATGCACGTCGACGTTGAGGTCACCGCGTTCGGCCACGTCGAACTGGAGGCGGAAGAAACCGCTGCTGGGATTTGGGAAGCAACTGAGGTCGCCGAGGGTGAGTGTGTTGTCGATCGCGGTCACGCCTTTGTTCTTGAGCAGATCGCGTTCCTCCTTGCTCACTTCCAAGGTGCCGATCTCCACATGCATCTCGCGCATCACTTCACCGCGCATCTCCTCGCGCAGGTGCTGCATCTCGCGTCGCAACTGGTCCATTTCGCGGCGGTGCTCATCCCAGTCCCGTCCATACTCGGCCATGTCACGGGACCGCTCTGCGATATCGCGCTGGTATTCCGCCATATCACGTTCGTACTCGGCCCGCTCTTCGGGGGTCATGGACTGTCCGTTCGATCGGGGCAGCGACGGCATGGGTGGCATCGGTGCCATAGGGGGCATCGGGGCCAAGGGGGACATGGGCGGCATCACCCAGGTCATTTCATCGCGTTTTCCCAGGGCACCTTTCAAGGTAAGGCGCTCGCTGCCCCGCTGCACGTCGATGGACACATCGGTACCCGGTTCCATCTCGCCCACCAACTCCGCCAGGGTGGTGAAGTTGAGCACGCGGGTGCCATTGATCGCGGTGATCCGGTCGTCCTCCTTGATCCCCATCTTCTCTGCTGCGGAACCCTTGACCACGGCGGCCACCAAGGCGCCATCATCACCATCTTCATCGTCCTCTCCGCCGTTCACGCCGAGGTAGGCGCGCGGGCCGCTGTTCCAGATGTACGGTTCACCATCGTCGTTCCACGACCAGTCCATGGACTTCCAGTGCTCCTCCTCTTTGCGTTCCGCGAGCACGGCTTCCACGTCCTGTTTCTTACCACTGCGGTAGTAGGTCACCTTCACTGTCTGCCCAGCCTCATGCTCGGCGAGCACATCGAGCAAGGACCCTTCGTCGCGCACGTCCCTGCCATCGATCGCGGTGATCACGTCACCTTCCTTGAGCCCTGCGGCTTCGGCCGGGCTGCCTTCCACGATACCGGTGACACAGGCGCCACGCTCGACAGGGGTTTTCTGGTCGTTGCATTTCTTCCCGTCCATATCCGTGGTGTACACACCCAGCAACGGACGATCATCCTCCACGGCATCGGCCCATTCCTCCGGATCGATCACCATGGCCATGCTCATATCCTCCAAGGCACCGCCGTCCTTCATGCGGCGCATGTCGATCACCAGGTTCTCGCCTTCGCCGATCAGCCTGATCTCGTCCAGCACGCCCAATTCGTTCAGGGCATCCTCCAGCGAGCGTTCGTCGTTCATGTCGAACTCGCGCGTCACCGTCGAGGTTTTGCCGTTCTCGTTGGTGGTGATCTCGATGCGCACTTTGCGCTCACCGGAGGGCTCCTGGGCGGGAAGCTGGACGGCGAACAAGGCGGTGGTGGAAAGGGCCAGGAGCGGAAGCGTGTTCATGGGGGTCGTAGCGATGATCCAAAAGTACCCGGGCCCCTCCCGGATCTCCTGTTAACAAAGGTGAAAAGGTGTTAAGCGTTCAAGGCCTTAGCACGCGGGTGGAAAGCGACCGTGTGGCATCGCTCCAGCGCAGCAGATACAAGCCGGTGGCCTGCCTGCGCAGGTCCAGGTCGATGGCGCTATTGGCGCGATGCTCCGCACGCTGCACGCATTGTCCGCGCACATCGAACACGAGCAGATCGCATGTCCCGATCGCACCCGCAGGAGGCTGTAGGACGAAGGTGCCCGGTGCCACCCCGGGTCGGATCGACAACGACGCAGCCTCGGTCTCCGCGATGGAAACGGAATTGTCCACCAGAATGTCATCTATCGCCATATCGCTGGTTCCTCCGGTGCCGATGATCCCCCGGAAGCGCACGTTCACCGTGGTGCCTGCGAACGCTGAGAGATCCACCCAATGCCGCCACCACTGATCGCCCTGATCGCCGATGAGAGGAGGCACCACATCGGTGGTCCAGCTTCCGTTCGAGACCACGTCCAGATGGAGTTCACCCATGCCGCTGCCGAACATGTGGTACCAGAACGAAAGTGCGAAAGCGCCGCCGGACGGGAGGTTCAGACAGGGGGTGAGGAATACCCCTTGCTCACCGATACAGGAACCGGAGGATTCCAGATAGAGATAGCGGCCTTGCGGGGTGCCCGAGGTGTGGTCGAAGGTGGGACCGGTGTTCGCGGTCACGGTGCCGTTCGCGTCCACACGCCAATCCGCTTCATCATCCAACGGACCGACCTGCCCAGCGGATCCGTTAACACCCGCGATCAGATCGTTCCCCAGCGGGCAGGGTTGGTTGCAGATCACCGGTGTGGTGCAGATGTCCAGGGTGGTCATGTCCTCGCTCCATGGCAGGCTGGCGAAGTCGCCGATCGGCGTGATGCCGAGTTCCAACGTATCGTTCACCGGTTGGTCCTCATTGGGCCAGCGGGCCCACACTTTTAGCATGTTGAGATCACCTGGCTGCAGGTCCAAGGCGGTGGGGGGTAGCGCGATGGTGCGCACCGCGCCCGGCGCGATGGTGTCCGTGCGGTTGAACAGCACCGGTACATCATCATTAAGACGAAGGCCCATTTCGAAGCTCTGTACCTCCATCGATCCCGCATTGCGCACGTTCACGATCACCCCCGGATCACCGGATTGGCAACCGATGGTCGTTGTGCCGGGCGAGAGGAATTCTTCCACCGCGAGGTCATGTTGCACCACGCAAGCGACGAGCTGCTGGGGGCGCTGCGTGGCGAGCGATCGTTCGGCGAGGATCCCTTGCGGGCCGATGGCTGTAACAGCGAACCAATCGTCGTGGATGGCGGAAAGGCCGTGGAAGGTGAACGCCGTGTTGGCGGTCACGCTCACGCTGTCCATGTAGCGATCGCCGAGTTTGTGGACGATGTAGCTCGAGGCGTCCTGCACGGGATCCCAGACGATGCTCGCGCTGTCCGGGCAATTCAATACGACGGTCGGCGCTTCGGCTCTGCGCATCGCGCTGAACGCAGCGCTCTGCGACACATAGCCGCCTTGTTCCACACGGAACATGGCATCCGGCACGGTGGCGTTATTGAAGCTGTAGCTCGTGTAACGCGCGTTCGAAGGGAGCATCGAAAGCGGCAGCCAGGTCTGCCCGCTGTCCAGGCTTACGCTGGGCTGCACCGGATCGCTGGTGTTGGCGGAGGACCAACGGAAACGATGGTTCTCCGAAGCGTCGAGGTACTCTCCACCAAGGGGATAGGCCAACTGGGGGCCGGGCGCGATGAACGTATGCACGAGGAAGTAGGGTTGCGGTCCGTCCGGCACGTCGAAGCCCGATACGGTGAAGCTCCACGTGCCTGCTTCGGGGGACATCACATGCACTTGTTCCACGTTGTTCAAGTGATCTTCGGCTTTGAAAGCACCGGCCGCTAGCTGCATGGGATCGGGCGCGATGGAGAGCGCCCACGGTAGATGGAACGCCGATTGGGGATCGTTGGCGGACAGGTCCAGGTCGTTCACCAGAGAGGTCATTGCGAGCAACGGACCCGCAGGATCCATCCAATACAGCATGGTGCGCACTTCCACCAGGCCCGGTGGTACTTGCAACGTATGCACCGCCGTGCCTCCTTGATCCACAGTGCCGGTGACCCACTGTTCGGCGACGATCTGCGCATGGGCACGCGTGGCGTTCACCGTGCCCCAGCCGTATTCGTAATCGGGCCCGGTGGTACCGATGTCATCGGCGGTGTTCAGGAGGATCGCTTTGATCAGCGCGCTCGGAGGATCGTTGCCGAACTGATCGCGCCATGCCTGGTACAACAATGCCGCCGTGCCCGCTATACCGGGAGCCGCCGCGGAAGTGCCCGAGCCGGTCAAGTAGTCATTGTCGGGGGCGGTGCTGATGTGCCCATTGCCGAACGCGGCGATGTCCGGCTTGATCCGGCCATCAGCGGACGGGCCGCGACTGCTGCTCGCTACCAGTTGATCCGTATCGGTCATGTTCGCCGTGGCGATCACATGCTTCCCGATCTTATGCCCTCCGGAGATCGTGCCCCAGCCGGTACCCGCACCATAGCCGCAGTCGTTCTGCCCTTCGTTGCCCGCGCTGAACACTTGCAGAATGGAAGGATTGTCCACCACTTCTTGATCGACACGCTGTGTGGTTTCCGTGTAGCCGGCGTTGCATCCGTTGCTGTACGAACTGCTGAAGATCACCGCACCGGACAGTTGATGGAGGATCTCGGTATCGGGCAGGTCCCCGTCGTATTGCCGGATGATGAGGTCGGCACCGGGCGCCATGCCCGCAGTGGACGGATCGATGTTGCCCGCACCGGCCACGATGCCCGCGCACATATCGCCATGTGTGCCGGTCAGATCGCCCAGCACGTCATCCTGCGAGGTGCGGCCTTTGAAGTCGATATGTGGGCCTACGAAGCCATCATCGTTCACCACCACGGTCACGCCAGTGCCATCCAACCCCGGACTTCCGCTAACGCCCGGCCCGATGCCATGCACCCGGTGGTAGGTGCGACCACGCAAGCTCTCGGGCTTGCCTTCCTCCGCTTCCAGACCTACCCATTGCACACCTGCATGGCCGGCCATGTGAAGAAGCGTTGCACGATCGACCCGCGCATGCATGGTGCCCCGCTCGTCCACGGAAATGTCCAAGAGATCACCCAGCGCCTCGGCATCCACGTTGGGCCAGGGCACGAGGATCACCTCATGCAAGGCTTTTAGGTCGTTGGCCTTCATCGCCTTCGCCAACGGCGGATCGATCTTGTGTTCGACCTTGAAGAGCAACACGCCGGTCAAACCGATCGTGCGCAAAGGAGCCAGATCGGTCCCGACGGGAGCGGAAACCGCCCACGCATGCGTGCGCAGTGGATCCAGCAGCACCAGCCCGAGCGCTTCCAGCCGCGCACGCTCCGCCACGCTGAGCGTGTGGTCGAACTGGAGCACGCGGTAGGCACGTCCTTTCCAGTGTCCATCACTTCGGCGGATATGCAGTAGTTCTGCGTCATCGGTGACGGAGGAGGCCATTGCGGGACCGCTGCGCAAATGCAGCGGATCGGATTGACCGGAGAGGAACGGGACCTGGGCAACAAGGGCCAGGGACAGCAGGAGGGGGCGGAAGCTCACGAAGCCAAGATCGGGCTTCTCAGGACAAAATGAACGGATGGTCACGCCGCGATCCGTGCGGACGTGGAGGGCTGAGCCTACTCCGTAAACTTGTCGAGGTCGCGGCGCTCGCGTTTCGTAGGGCGTCCCTCGCCGGGATCGCGGTGCTGGGCACGCGCCAGACGCGCCATTTCCAATTTTTGCAGGTCCTCGAACGAAGTGCGCTCGGCGATGAGGCCGGGCACCAATTTGGCACCCACGCGAGAGGGCGGCAGTGCGAGCACCTCCCAGCTGCGCCAAACCGGCGTTATACGCACCGCGAACACATCGCCCACCTTCACCTCGGCGCTCGCTTTCATCAGGCGGCCGTTCAGTTGCACCTGCTCGCGCCCCACCGCATCGGTGGCGATGCTGCGCGACTTGAACAGGCGCACACACCAAAGGAATTTGTCGATGCGCATTCCCAAAGAACGACGAAGGCGCCCTGTTTCGAGCGCCTTCATGTTCAGTGACCCCGGAGGGATTCGAACCCCCAACCAACAGAACCGGAATCTGCCATTCTATCCAATTGAACTACGGGGCCGTTTTGCGGCGGCGAAGATAGTAGCCCGAAGTCAGGGGCAGGAGGCAGGCCCAGAGGCAATGTCCGGTCTTGCGTCTGCTCCTGCCTCCTGCGCCTAGCGGCAACTGCCGCCTGCCCAAGAAAGCCTACCTTTGCGCGCCTTTTTCAGGCCGCCCATGACCGAGCTACGCAACATCGCCATCATCGCCCACGTCGACCACGGCAAGACCACCTTGGTGGACCGTATCCTGCACCAGTGCCAGCTTTTCCGGGAGAACCAGGAAACAGCGGAGCTTCTGTTGGACAACAACGACCTGGAGCGGGAGCGGGGCATCACCATTCTGAGCAAGAACGTGAGCGTGCGCTACAAGGGCGTGAAGATCAACGTGATCGACACCCCGGGCCACAGCGATTTCGGCGGGGAGGTGGAGCGCGTGCTTAACATGGCCGACGGTGTGCTGCTGCTGGTGGACGCCTTCGAAGGCGCCATGCCGCAGACGCGTTTCGTGCTGGGCAAGGCCATTGCCTTGGGCTTGAAGCCGATCGTGGTGATCAACAAGGTGGACAAACCCAACTGCACGCCGGAGGAAGTGCATGAGCAGGTGTTCGACTTGATGTTCGCGTTGGACGCCAGCGAGGACCAACTCAACTTCCCGGTGGTGTACGGCAGCAGCAAGCACGGCTGGATGGGCCCGGACTGGAAGACGCCGACCGAGGACGTGAGCCACCTGTTGGACATGATCCTGGAGCACATTCCCGCGCCGAAGAAGCTGGACGGCACCCTGCAAATGCGCATCACCTCATTGGACTACAGCAGCTTCCAGGGCCGTATCGCCGTGGGCCGCGTGCGTCGCGGATCCATCGCACCCGGGCAGAACGTGAGCCTGGTGAAGAACGACGGCAGTATCAAGAAGGGCAAGGTGGCCGAATTGATGGTGTTCGAAGGCCTGGGCAAGGAGAAGGTGAAGGACCGTGAACTCTATAGCGGTGAACTCTGCGCGGTGATGGGCCTGGAAGGCTTCGACATCGGCGATACCGTCGCCGACTTCGAGAACCCCGAAGGTCTCCCTGGCTTCAAGGTGGATGAACCCACCATGAGCATGCTCTTCACCATCAACACCTCGCCGTTCTTCGGCAAGGAAGGTGAGTTCGTGACCAGCCGCCACTTGCGCGATCGTCTGTTCAAAGAGATCGAGAAGAACCTGGCGATGAAGGTCGAGGAGACCGGATCGCCGGATAAGCTGCTGGTGTTCGGCCGGGGTATTCTGCACCTGGGCATTCTTGTGGAGACCATGCGCCGCGAGGGCTACGAGTTCCAACTCGGGCAACCCCAAGTACTGTTCAAGGAGATCGATGGCGAGCGCTGCGAGCCGGTGGAGATCCTCACCGTGCAGGTGCCCGAAGCGTTCAGCAGCAAAGTGATCGATCTGGTTTCGCGCCGCAAAGGCGAACTGCTCAGCGTGGAGCTGAAAGGTGATCGCGTGCATATCGAGTTCAATATTCCCGCGCGCGGCATCATCGGCTTGCGCAACCCGTTGCTCACGGCCACGGAGGGCGAGGCTATCATCGCGCACCGCTTCAAAGGCTACGAGCCTTACAAGGGCGAGCTTGGTGTGCGTCGCGCGGCCAGCATCATCAGCCAGGGCACGGGCACGGCCATCGCGTTCTCCATCAACAAACTGCAGGACCGCGGCAAGTTCTTCGTGGATCCCGGAGATGAGGTTTACGCGGGTCAAGTGATCGGCGAGAACCCCAAGACGGATGATCTCGTGGTGAACGTGCTGAAGGGCAAGCAGCTCACCAACATGCGCGCGAGCGGCACGGACAACAAAGAGAACATCGCCCCTGCGGTGAAGTTCTCCTTGGAAGAGTGCATGGAGTACATCGCCGACGATGAGTACCTCGAGGTGACGCCGAAGAGCCTGCGCATCCGCAAGATCCTGCTCGACGAGAACGATCGGAAGAAGGCGGGTAAGCGGATGGTGGAGGCCTGAGCAGGCCTATCGCAGTACGACGATGGGGAAGCGGACAGCCCCGTTCTCATGCGTGAACCAGTAGGTTCCGGGAAGAAGTTCGGAAACTTCGATCGAACAGGAAGGGGGAACACATCGCTGTGTGGCGATCACACGTCCTGTGCCGTCCAGAAGTCGAAAGGTCCCTTTCTCCGGAACGGCGATAGGCACGATGCATACCTCACTCGCGGGGTTCGGCCATGCGGTCAGAGATCTTAGTGGCACGTCTGCAACTACTACGGAGACGGTGCCAAGGAGCCAGGCCAGCGCATCGCGCACATGCGTGTGGAACAGCGTGTCGCTGGTGTAGTTGCTCGGGGCATGCCCGAGGGCGGTGTAGAACACACGTCCACCTTCTGGCAGTTCGCGGTACCAGCTCATCGGTCGCGGCGCATCGTAGCTGTTCACCTGGTTGTTGGGCCCGATGGTCTCTTCCACCTCCAGCACCGTGATGTTATCCGGCCGGTAGTAGCCGTTCTCCCAGTAGTAGTACTCTTCGTTCTTCAGCCAGGGGTCCGGCAGGTGAGCGGTGGAAGCATGCGTGCCGATGTGTTGCATCGCATAGAGCGGTGTGCCGCTCACATGGTTGGGGTTCTCCTGCACGCTGGCTCCGATCAGTTCGGCGTAGAAGTCCCAGGTGCCGGTATTGGCCCCGTTGGCGGTGGTGTGGCGGTAGGTATCGCTCGCGGCGTGGATCCCGAGCACCGATCCACCTGCCGCCACATAGGCTTCGAAATTCGCGCGTTGCGCGGGATCCAGAAGTGCGTTGCCGCTGGTATTGCTGAACACGATCACATCGAACGCGGCGAGGTTCGCGAGCGAGTTAAAGGCAGAGCCATCAACATCATCGACCACGCTGAAGCCGAGCTCCACCCCAATATCCTGTAAGAACGCGAGCGATACAGCGCGTGTTTGATGGTCGAAGCCCGACGTCTCCGCATAGTGTAGCACGGATTGCCCTAAGGCCGGTCCAAAGAACTGCGAAATGAGAAGCAGGAGCGGAAGGCGCATGCGATGAAGTTACGTCCGGATCGAACCTCCACGAACGAGCGGTGTACGGGTCCTCGAAAACGCCTGATCAACTACCCTCAGGCCAAACCTTAAGACCATGAAGACCCGATGGACCATTGCCCTGATCACAGGGCTGGCGAGCGCAGCGATCCTGGTGCTCGTCTCGTTCCGCCAGCCGACCGTGCCGCGGAACCATGCGCAACACAGCCCCAAAGGCTGTGTGTTCAAGACCGTGTACGAGGGAGAAGGGCTCGACAGCAACTTCCTGATGCCGACGACGGCGCAGGTGCTCACTGCGGAAACGCGCGCGTACGATTGGATGCTGAAGGCGCAGAACAACGACGGTGGCTTCGCGGCGGGCTCGCATGCCAGCCAGAACGTTATGGATCCACATGCTTCGCCGAGCGATCCGGCGACCACGGCGATGGTGAGCATGTCCTTGCTGCGCGCTGGCAGCACGCCGGAGAACGGCCGCTTCGCCAATGTGCTCGCACGTACCACCGAGTTCCTGTTGAAAGCGGTGGAAGGAAGTTCGGACGACGCACTGAACATCACCGAGCTACAAGGAACACAGATCCAGGTGAAGCTGGGGCAGAACATCGACGTGGCGCTCACGGCGCAATACCTCAGTAACCTGATGGGCCGCATGGCGTGCAACGATCCGAAGCACGATCGCTGGCTGCGCGCGCTGAACAAGTGCACGCGCAAGATCCAGAGGTCGCAGACCTCCAACGGCAGTGTGGCCGGCAATGGCTGGGCCGGTGTGTTGCAGAGCAGCTTCGCCACCAATGCGTTGGAAAGCGCACAGCATGTAGGCGCCGACGTGGACGATGAGGCGCTGGAGAAGGCGCGCGATTTCCAGAAAGCGAATTTCGATGTGAACACCGGATCGGTGGCGACGGATGCAGCGGCAGGCGTGACCCTCTATGCGGTGAGCGGCAGCACGCGCAGCAGCGCCAAGGAGGCCCGAAAGGCGGAGGAGGACATGGATCGCGCCCGCGCGGAGGGCAAGGTGGACAAGAGCGCGCCGGTGACCGTGAAGAACCTGGAACAGGCCGGGTACACCAAAGACGAGGCGGAGAAGATGAACACCGCCTGGCAGGTCTATAACGCGGCGAAGACCCGCGCGCAATCGAACGAGGTGATCAGCGGTTTCGGCAACAACGGCGGCGAGGAGTTCCTCAGCTTCCTACAGACCGGTGAGTCATTGATCATCAACAAGGACAACAGTTGGAAGAACTGGTACGGCGCCACCAGCGCCCGCCTGGTGGAGATCCAGAACAACGATGGCAGCTGGAGCGGCCACCACTGCATTACGAGCCCGGTGTTCTGCACGGCGACATCGCTGCTCATCCTCAGCGTGAACAACGATATCGAGCAGTTGGTGGCACAGGGTGCCACGGTGAAGAAGTAGTTGCGGAAGGAGGGAAGGTGCGAGGGTGGGGGTGAAGGCCCTCACCCTTTGCCGTTCTTACTTGTTGAACATCGCCTTCAGCGGCTCCCAATAGAATTCCCGCCATCCGCTCTTGAAATTGTTCACCAGCTCCGCCGGCACATGTTTATGGTGGAACAGGATCCGCGTGCGGCCCTTGGCGATCGCTTGTAGCTCGAAACGGATCGAGGAGAAGTGGTCCTTGGGCCATTTCGCTTCATTGGCGCGCCAGGTCTGCACGATCCGCTGGCCGGGCAATAACTGCAAGTTCTCCCCATGTGCGTAGCCATCGTACACCTCGAACGCGCCACCGATTTTCTGTGAGAGCCGCACCTTCGAACCTATCAAGGCGCTGTGCTTCTTCGCGTCCATGAGCAGGTCGTAGATGATCCGTGGGGTGGTGTGAACGGTCACTTGTTGTTTGAAGGAGGAGGTCTTCATGTCAGGGAAGTTGTTCCTGGCGTGTGTTGTTCGGGGTGATACCGCCGATGTTCACCAGGATCGGATCACGGTCGTTGCGCACACCGGCGTATTTCACCACACCGTCCAGGTTGCCATCCTCATTGCAGTAGAGCACTTCGGTATTGTTGGGGGTGAAGCCACCCACGCGCACCAGGATCGGGTCGCGGTCATTGTGGCCGCCGGCGTACTTCAACATTTGGTCTTGCAAGATGTTGCCGGCCCAGAGCAAGTGCACGCCATTGATATCCTTCCGCGCCTCGGTACCGAAGGTGGCGGTTGAAGGCGAGGTGAGGTCGATCGCAGCGGGTGTACCGCTCAAGGCGAAGGCTTCGGCCGTCATGATACCTAGGTGGTTACGATGGCGCAGGGCGACGTGGTAGTTCTCCGGCGGCAAGGCGAATTGCACGGGGGAAGTACCATCCAGGTCCACCACATCGCCATCGCGTTGGATCAACGCCGCCTTTGCGGCCACTATCTGCGATGGAACGAAGCGATCCCGCAATTCCACGAAGACCCAATCCACGATCGCGTTGGCACCGGTGTCGGTAAGCAGTGCTGGCGCGATGGATCCCGCCGGCGTTTCGCCGAGGTGCGGGAAAACACTGGGATAAGGAGATATGGTGGGGATCATCCCCGCCAGGCGCAGATCATCGCGCATACGTCCCTCGATGGGATCGAACGGACCTTCGAGGAACGCTTTCAGCTCCACCTTCACCGGCCCGAAGGCTTTGCGAATGTCGAAGTGATCGATCACCTGGCCCTGATCGTTCAGGAATTTGCCCGAGAGCGTATTGCCCAGCACATCGATCACCATGCTGCCCCAGTAAGCGCCCGAGCTGAAGTACATCGCCGGATGGTTGAAGGTGCCGGTGGCATCCTTCTTCCCGCTCACGCCGCACACGGCGTAGACCGTTCCCATGTTCGGAGTGACGATGCCTGGCTTCGTGTACGCACCCGCCCCGTCGAGTTGGCCCGGCGTTCCGTTCAACTTCATGGTCGCTGCGTTGAACGTGGAGGACACGCCATAGTGCCCGTTGATCAGGAAGGAGCGTTCATAGCTGTGGCTATGCCCACAGAGCACGAGGTCCACGCCGTGCGATTCGATGATGGGCACGATGTTCTGGCGCATGTCGAACGAAATGCCACCGCTGTCACCAGGATCGTCGGTATCGTGCGAACCCTTGGAATAAGGTGGATGATGCCAGTAGACGATGATCCATTGGCTGTTCGCTTGGGCTTGCGTGATGTCGTTCGTCAGCCAGGTGGCCATGGCCCCGGTGACCGAGCGCGACACGCCATAGCTGTCCAGCGAAATGAAATGCACGTTGCCGTAGTCATAGCTGTAGTAGGCCTCGGTGTTGCTGGGGACACCACCACCTTCACCGAGCTTCGGCGGTGCGAAGAGCGTGTAGTAGGTCCCGGTGTTCGTGTTCCCGTTCGCACCGCTGTAATAGTCGTGGTTGCCGATGCAAGGGAACAGCGGTGTGTTCCGCAGGATCTCTTCGTACATGTTCTGGAAAACGCCTTGCTGGTACTCGCATTCGCGGCCATGGTTGTAGGCATTGTCACCGAGCATCAGCCAGACATCCGCTTTTCGGCCCGTGGCGATGAAGTTGGTATAAGCGTCGCGCACATGGGCCTGGTTGATGTAAGCGGTACCGGCATCGCCAATGGCCCAGATGCGGAGCGGGCTTACGCTCCCTCCCGGCGGATGGGTGCGGAAGAAGTAGGTGGGTGCATCGCCGGCCAGGTCCTCGGTCGTTGTGCCGATGGCATAGAAATACGTGGTGTTCGGTTGCAGGCCGGTGAGTTTGACCTCATGTTCGATCACTTGCGCCGCGAGGGCGCTGGAGAGGTCGAGCGCACCGACCGCGCTGCCATAGCGCACGCGCGAATTGGTGGGTACGTCGGTCTTCCACTTCACTACGATGCTGGTGGGCGTCGAGGCCTGCAAGTAAGGCCCTCGGAACAGGGAGGGCGAGGCATTCAGCCCGAGGAGTTCCAGGTTAAAGCTCAGATCACTACTGCTGCCTGCGCTCTGATGCATCTCGACCGCGATCGTGTTGTCGCCATTGACGAACTGGGCCGGTGTGAGCACCTGCCGCATCAACTTCGGTTCTTCACTATCGGCTATGGCCTGATAGGCCAGGGTGGTGTAAGTGATCGTGACCTGGTCCAGGTTCTGCCGCATCACTTCGGTGCCGTTGAGATAGACCACGAAGCCATCGTCCCGCTTCACGCTGAGGAGATAGCCCGCATAGGCGTTCACGTCCGGAATGTTCAAGGTTTTGCGGAAGTAGGTGGTGATGTACTTGGCGCTGGCATTGGGGCCGTAGCTCACGACCGTGGCCTCGTCGCCATCTCCATAGCCCAGTTCGCCGGGCCCACTGGCCCAACCACTATCGTTGAAGCCGATGGCGCGCCACGGAGTGCCCTGGTTGCTGCCATTGTCGCGGTATTTCCAAGTTGAGCCGAACGGGACCAAGGCGACGTCCTGCGCATGGAGCGCGGAGCAGAGCAGCAGGAGAGCGAAGGAGAAGGTCCGGTACATGTTTCCCATGGGTTCAAGTTAGTGGAATACGACCGTGCGGGAAGTGACATTGGTCAAAGGCGCGCCGTGGAGGGGGTCGAAGTGCGCGAGGAGAAGTGTGCTGGGCGGTCCGTTGGCAGGAAAAGAGGTAGGAGACAGTTGCTCGTCCGCTCGCACCTTTGCCGACCCTTCGGCCCTTCTGTTGAGAACCCTCCGCATGTTGCTTTGGATCTTGCTGGCGCTCATCGCGCTCCCCACGATCGCATTGGTGCTCTACTTCATGCTATCCCCGCGCATCGGTAGTGGTCCCGCTGGCGCGAGGAAGGCACGCATCGAGGCCTCCCCGAATTTTCGCGATGGCAAGTTCCAGAACGTGGTGCCTACGAATATGGACATGCCCGTGAGCACCATGGGGAAGGTGATGTGGGAGATGCTCAAAGGCGGTGACGGCCGTGAACCGGACGATACCATCCCGAACGTTCCGTTCGATCGCACCGCTTGGGAGTCGTTGCCGGATACCGGTTTCGCCATCGCATGGTTCGGGCATTCCTCTTTGTTGATCAAGATGGACGCCATCACTTTTCTGGTGGACCCCGTGTTCGGGGAGCGTGCCTCCTCCTTCTCCTTTGCCGGGCCCAAGCGGTTCGCCTACCGCGAACACATGCGGGTGGACCTGTTGCCCAAAGTGGATGCCGTGCTGATCTCGCACGACCACTACGACCACCTGGACCACGAGACCGTTCTCCAGTTGAAGGACGAACGCTTCATCGTTCCGTTGGGGGTAGGCGCGCACTTGGAGTCCTGGGGCGTGCCGTCCTCGGCCATCACCGAGCACGACTGGTGGCAGACCACCCATGTGGCCGCAGTGAAGCTGACACTGGCACCTGCGCGGCATTTTTCCGGACGCGCCCTCACCAACCGCTTCAGCACATTGTGGGGTTCATGGGTGATCGAAGGCAAGGAGCGCCGGGTGCTCTTCGGTGCCGATTCCGGCTATGACCCCACTTTCAAGGAACTGGGATCTCGCTTCGGCAAGTTCGACCTCGCGCTGCTCGAGTGCGGTGCCTACAACGTACAGTGGTCGGAGATCCACATGATGCCTGAAGAGACCGCCCAAGCCGCCGTGGACCTGAACGCAGCGGTGTTGATGCCGATCCATTGGGCCAAGTTCAACTTGGCGCTGCATCCTTGGAAGGAGCCCATCGAAAGGCTAAGCATCAAGGCGGCGGAATTGAACGTGCCCTTGCTTACACCCGCCCTGGGGCGGACGGTGGTCGGTGCTGACCTCACGGCTAGCGTGCGCTGGTGGGAAGCCGCGCGCTGATGCTCCGAACGGAAAAGGCACCGTCCCTCGCGGAACGGTGCCCTCTCGGAGAACGGCCTATCAGCGTGCGATGGTGAGGCGCTCGCGTGCCACCACTTTGCGTGCGGCATTGGTGAGCAGAACGGCATAATTGCCGGGCTCCAGGGCGGAAAGGTCCAGACGATCGGAGCTGTTCACCACTTGGCGCAGTGCTTCACGCCCTTGAGCGTCTATCAGCGTGATCACTTGGCCAGGCTGAGCAGTGGTCACTTGCACTTCGGTGGAGGCGGGGTTCGGGAAAATGCGCAGCGCGGTGGTCGCGTTGTTCTCTTCCACGCCGGTCGTGGAGTTCACAATGATCTGCCCCTTCATCCCCATGCTGGCGTGTGGCTGGCACACATAATAGTAGGTGCCGGGGATGGTGAGGGTAAGCGTGTGCGTGCCTGCGGAGAAGTTGAAACCACCGTTGGACGTATTGCCGTTGGCGTTCCAGGTGGCTTCGGTCACTTCGGTGCAGGTGTGGGGGGAACCGATGGTGATGGTGATATCATCGCCAGCGTCCACGGTAAGCGTGGCAGGGCTGAAGCTGAACCCGGACTGGTTGATGGTTTGGGCACCAGCGGTGAGCGAAGCAGCGACAAGGAAAAGTGCGGAAAGTCGTTTCATGGAATGGGCCGTTAGGCGGCGGATTTTGGGTTATGGTTTTAGTTGTGCGAAGCTAAGACGCAAGCCTTCCCCGTTCCGCTGCCTGATCGGATCAGAGTACGAGCCATGTCGGGTGGATAACCATGGACCCTATCTTCTGATCGCGCGATCGACGGCATCCTCGTCGATCCCCGGAGCATGTTCCTCAATTGCCATAGCTGGTTCAGTTTCAAATACGGTGTGCTGAAGCCCGATGCCTTGCTGTACGAAGCGGCGAAGGCGGGTGTGCGCACCCTTGCGCTCACCGACATCCATTGTACCGCGGGCATCCCCGACCTCATCCGCGATGCCCTGCGCTATAACGTGCGACCGGTCGCAGGCATTGAGTTCCGGCAGGGGGCACAATTGCTCTACATCGGCATCGCGAAGAACAACCAGGGCTTCCAGCAGTTGAACGAACTGCTCAGTCCGCACCTGCTCGATGGGGAGGCGATCCCTGAACGCGCGCCGGAACTGGCGGATGCCTTCTTCATCTATCCGTTCAACAGGGCCCCGCAACTGCTGCGCTCCAACGAGCGGGTCGGCATAAAGCCGGGGGATCTTACGCGCCTGCCCTTCACCCCCTGGGCACGACGGCAGCAGGACCTCGTGGCCCTGCTGCCGGTCACTTTCCGCCACAAACGCGACTTCAACACGCACCGTCTGCTGCGCACCGTGGCGAAGAACACGGTGGTGAGCATGCTGCCGAAGGAGGAACTGGGGGAGCCTGATGAGGTCTTCCGCAGTGAAGAGGAGGTGCAGCGCATCTACCGTGACTTTCCACAACTGCTGAACAATACCGCGCGGCTGTTGGATGAATGTGCCATTGCGTTCGAAAGCGGTGACAAGACGCGCAAGGCCTTCGGTGCGAGCCAGGCGGAGGATCGCGAGAAGCTCCATCGCGACACGCTCGAAGGGCTGCGTTACCGCTATCCGAACGCGAAGCCGGAGGTGATCGATCGCATGCGCTACGAACTGAAGGTGATCGAGGAAATGGGCTTCATCAGCTACTTCCTCATCAACCAGGATATCGTCAACTATACGCGCAGCCGTGGCTTCTTCCATGTGGGGCGCGGCAGCGGCGCGAACAGTTTGGTGGCCTATTGCCTGCGCATCACCGATGTGGACCCCATGGAGCTCGACCTCTACTTCGAGCGCTTCATCAACCCCGCGCGCAAGAAGCCGCCCGATTTCGACATCGACTTCAGCTGGAAGGACCGCGACGAGATCTTCAAGTACGTTTTTGGCAAGTACAACGGCGAAGGGGTCGGCAACATCCACGCGGCGCAGATCGCCACCTATGCCACCTTCCAATGGCGCGGAGCGATACGCGAATTGGGAAAGGCCATGGGCCTTCCACCCGGCGAGATCGATGCGCTCAGCGAGGGCGACAGCAACTACTACCGCGATCAGCGCCACGTGCCCGATGGCGCGAAAGGCCAATTGGACAAGGTGGCGCAGGCCGTGATCAAGTACGGGCAGCACTTGATCGGCATGCCGCATCACCTGGGCATCCACGCCGGTGGCATCGTGATCACGGAGAAGCCGGTAACGCATTTCACCGCGCTGCATCGGCCACCGAAAGGATTTCCCGTCACGCAGTTCAGCATGCTGGAGGCGGAGGACCTCGGCCTGCACAAGTTCGATCTGCTGAGCCAGCGTGGGCTGGGCCACATTCGGGATGCAGTGGAATTGGTGAATGTCCGCCGTAGCGTCGACCCACCGGGTCGACCTACCGTGGACATACACGACATCCAGCGTTTCAAGAAGGATCCCGCGATCAAAGAACTGATCCGCACAGGCAACACGATCGGCTGCTTCTATGTGGAGAGCCCCGCCATGCGCATGCTGCTTAAAAAGCTGCAAGTGGAGGATTATCTCGGCCTGGTCGCGGCGAGCAGCATCATACGGCCGGGCGTGGCGGAAAGCGGCATGATGCGCGAGTATCTATTGCGGCACCACGATCCCGAGCGTAGGAAGAGCGCGCCGAAGAGGCTGCTGGAGATCATGCCGGAGACCTACGGGGTGATGGTCTACCAGGAGGACGTGATCAAAGTGGTGCACCAGTACGGTGGGCTCGATCTGGAGGACTCCGATCAGGTGCGTCGTGGGATGAACATCCGCTACCGCGACCGACCTGAGTTCAAATTGGTGGAGCAGAAGTTCTTCGACAACTGCAAGGCGTCCGGCTATCCACCCGGCGAGGCCGAAGAAGTGTGGCGGCAGATCCAAAGCTTCGCCAGCTTCAGCTTCGCGAAAGGACACAGTGCCAGCTATGCGGTGGAGAGCTACCAGAGCCTCTACCTGAAGGCGCACCATCCGCTGGAGTTCCTGGTGGGCGTGGCGAACAACTTCGGTGGTTTCTACCACACGGAGTTCTACCTGCATGAGGCCAAGCGCGCGGGTGCGACGATCGAGGCGCCGTGCATCAATACCAGTGAGGAGCTGTGTTCCCTGAAGGCTCCTGGCCATGGGCTGCTGGCTGGTGGCCGATCCTGTGAAGGGCCAGCAGCCAGCGGCCAGCGACCAATGGCCAGCATTTACCTCGGTCTCGGCAATGTGAAGAGCTTGGAACAGGAGACCGTGCAACTGCTTCTGCATGAGCGTCGTCGCCGTGGAGCGTTCACTGACCTCCAGGACCTGCTGAAGCGTGCGCCCTTGCCTGTGGAGCAGGCGCGCATCCTGATCCGCGTGGGCGCATTGCGTTTCACGGGCAAGAGCAAACCCGCGTTGCTATGGGACCTTACATTGTTGCACCGGCCCGCCAGAGCGAGCGTCGCTGGCGACCTGTTCGTCACCAAAGTGGAAGGCCCCAAGCTGCCCGATCTGCAGCACTACCCGCTGGCGGATGCCTATGATGAACTGGACCTGCTCGGCTTCCCGCTGTGCGATCCGTTCACGCTGGTGGATGTGGATCCCGTTGTCAGTTCTCAGTTGCCAGTTGTCGGTGGTGGCAGACGGACAACTGACAACCAGCAACCGACAACCATCCTCAAGCGCGATATGCATGCGCATGTCGACAAACGCGTGACCATGCTCGGCTACTTGATCCATGTGAAGGCCACTGATACGCACCACGGTCAACGCATGACCTTCGGCTCCTTCATCGATACCGCCGGTGATTTTTGGGACAGCACGCAGTTCCCGGATGTGGCCGCACGATATTCGTTCCAGGGGCGCGGCGTGTACCGTCTCACCGGTGTGGTGGAGCAAGAGTTCGGGCATGTGGCCCTGCGCACGCAATACTTCGAGAAGCTGCCGTGGAAACCCGATCCGAGGTACGGGGAGAAGTAGGATCAGAACTCGGCTACTTCACCTCCACGCTCTTCGTATTGTCGGTCGGCACGCGATCGAAGAACAGGTGCATGGGATCGATCGCGGCCTTTGCGGGAAGCGCTTCGCTGCGCAGCACCACGGTGTTCTCACCATCCTTCAACCGCACGCGTTGGTGGGTGATCACTGCGCCTTCCTCCTCGTCATCGGTCGGTTCCTTCAAGAGGCCTACGTCGATCCAGTCGTTCATGGGCGCTTGTGTTTCGCGGCCAAGACTGTCGGCGTGGTTCTTCTCGCAGGTCAATTTCACCGTCACCTCGTAGCTGCTGTCGGGAAGCAAGTGGGCGGTGCTCTCCACCACGCGGTTGTCATAGAGTGTGATATACTTCAAGTGGTCTTCAAGGAGGTAGGTGAGGCTATCCGGCGTCACCTTGCGCAGTTCGCGGTACATGTCCAGTGAAGTGGGCCAGGGCGGTTCGGCATAGCCGAAGGAATCCACCAACGCGCGGAAGGCTTTGTTCAGCGTGTCCTCGCCGAGGAACTCACGCAGGCCGTAGAGCACCACGCTCCCCTTATTGTAGTGGATATAGCCTTGGTTCTCCACGTACATCAACGGCGTTTCACCGATCGTTTCGCCACCGCGGGCCTCCTGGTACTTGTCGCTCTCGTACTTCAGGAATTTGCGCATGTGGGTGCGGCCGTACTCCCGTTCCATCACCATCAAGGCGCTGTATTGGGCCATGCTCTCGCTCAGCATGGTACTGCCCTGCATGTCGGCGCCGATCACCTGGTGCGCCCACCACTGGTGGCCCATTTCATGCGCCACCACATAGAACACCATGTCGATGTCCTCGTCTGCTGTAAGATCAGTGATGAAGCCGATGCTCTCGCTGTAAGGCATGGTACCGGGGAAGGCTTGCGCGAAGGAGGCGTAGCGCGGGAACTCGATGATGCGTGCCTGCTTGTTCGAATAAGGGCCGAAGTGCTCCGTGTAGTACGTCAAGGCCTTGCGCATGCTGTTCAACATGCGGGGCACGTTCACCGCATGTTCCTTCTGGTAGTAGACCTCGAGATCGACGTCATTCCATTTTTCCCGCGCCACTTCGTAGCGCGCGCTCATGAAGGAGAAGAAGTTCAATGCTTTGTGATCGAGTTCGTACTGGAAATAGCGTTTGCCGTCGGCGGTCCATTCCTTCTTCAAGGAACCGGGTGCGATGGCGATCTGGTCCGGCGAGGTGCTGATGGTGGTGCGTACCGTCATCCAGTCGCTATGGGCCATCAGGTAGTTCTGCATCCGCTGCGCGGGGTCCTCGGTGAGCTTCGGCATGCGGTCGTTCGGCGGCAGGCCATGCTTGCGACGATCGGCGCGGTCCTGCAGTTCGCCCGAGGTGTTGTAGCCGATGGCCGGCAACAGTTCCATGTTGTTGAAGAAGCTGCCGTTCTGCACCA
>JAGNSU010000077.1:0-13001 GCA_017987895.1 Flavobacteriales bacterium
AAGCCCTGCGCAAGCTCACCGGCACCATCAGCAAGACCGGCTGCTGCTGCATCTTCATCAACCAATTGCGCGAGAAGATCGGCGTGATGTTCGGCAATCCCGAGACGACCACGGGCGGCAATGCGCTGAAGTTCTATGCCAGTATCCGCCTGGACATCCGCCGTATGACACAGATCAAGGACGGAGAGACCCCGATCGGCAACCGCACCAAGGTGAAAGTGGTGAAGAACAAAGTGGCGCCACCGTTCCGCAAGGCCGAGTTCGACATTCTCTTCGGGAAAGGCATCAGCAAGACCGGAGAGATCATTGATATGGGCGTGGAAATGGGCATCATCAAGAAGAGCGGCAGTTGGTTCGCGTACGAGGACAACAAGCTGGGACAAGGTCGTGACGCTGTTCGCCAGTTGCTGGACGATAACATCGAGCTCTGCGAACAATTGGAACAGCGTATCAAGGATGCCATGAAAACGACCGCTGCTCAACCAGCATAGGGGCTGTCATCTACCTCCACCTACCTTCGAAGCCCCTTCACCACGAAGGGGCTTCTTCATTCCACATGCGCCATCCCGCAGCTCTGCTAGGCCTTCTCTGTCTTGTGAGCTGCGAGCCTCGGCCTGCGGTCCCGGAGCCCGGCGCGCCGATCGGATCAGGACCGATGGACAGCGCATTGTTGCGATTGGTCGAACTGGATCGCCGCATTGTGGATCGACCCGACGATGCTGCGCTGTATGCGCAAAGGGCGCGGTTGTTCCAGGGGATGGACAGCTCCCGCAGAGCGATCCGCGATTGGGAGCGTGCCTTGGAACTGGACAGTTCGAACGCTGGGTTCCACCTGGAACTCGGCAGCCTCTATTATACATCCACGTTGATCGACAGGGCCAGTGACCAGTTCGAACGTGCGATCGTGCTGGCACCGGAAGACCCCGAGGCCAAATTGCGGATGGCCGAGATCAAATTGGTCCGCCGCGACCATCCGACGGCGATGAAGTTGGTGAACGACGCCCTGCGGATCGACCCGAACCTCGCGCACGCTTATTACCTAAAAGGCTGGATCCATAAAGAGATGGGCGATACCGGGCTCGCCATCTCCAGTTTACGCACGGCGATCGAGCAAGATCCGGAGTACTACGAAGCGTTCATCCAGTTGGGGATCCTCCACGCTGCCGAACGGGACCATCTCGCCAAGGAGTACTACCAAAGCGCGCTGGCCTTGAAGCCCTGGAATGTGGAAGCATGGTACAACCTCGGCATGTACTATCAGGAAAGTGGCCAGGACAGTCTTGCGCTCGAGACCTACGCGCGTATGGCGGAGATCGACAGCATGAACCCCTTGGCCCCTTACAACAGTGGGTTCGTTCGGATGGAGTACCTCGGCGACACACGTGCCGCGGTGAAGGATTTTACCAAGGCATTGGACCTCAACACCAACTACTACCAGGCTTGGTACAATCGCGGAGTCGCGTTAGAACGGCTCGGGTCGTTGGACAGTGCCGCCGCTGACTATCAAGTGGCTCTTGTGATAAGGCCGGATTTCGACCCTGCGGCCGAAGGATTGCAACGCCTGGCCAGCAAAGGGGCTTATGTCAAGCTCTTGGAAGAGCGTAAAGGGAAACCCTGATCACTACTTGATCTCCAGTTCCTTCTGCAAGGGGCCGTCGAACGTCCGCAACAGGATGACATAGGTGCCTGCAGGAAGTCCGATGAGGTCAAAGCGTTCGTCGCCCTTAACCGTGCCCGACCGGAACACGGAGCCGCTCGCATCGATGAGTTCCATGAAGTAGGCGTTCTCGGGGGTGCGAATACGAACCGCATTTTGCTCCAGGTTGGTGATAACCTCGATCCCCCGGTCCCAGTTGCCGGTCTCCGTACTGTTCATGGCCAATTCATCGTCGATCATCTCGGACGCGTCTTGGCCGCGAGCGGCGATGGTTATGGCGCAAAGCACCAGAACGAGGTAGTATCGGTCAAGTCGCATGTCCGATGAGCTAAGAGTGGCCGCTTGTACGCCACTACCACATCGAAGTTCCCCGGAACTGTTGCGTCAAGGTCGAACTTCCCTCGAACGGACGACCCCACCGGAGGATCCGTAAGGTATCGGGGTGGAGCAGAAGGGAGTCGAACCCTCGACCTCCGCATTGCGAACGCGGCGCTCTGGCCATCTGAGCTACTGCCCCGAAGATGAGCGACGAATTTCGGCGATCTTCTTTTTGGTCCCATCTCGGAGGCGCCTTTCCCGTTCGCCGCAGAAGTGGGCTCTACCTTTGGCCCATGTCCAAACTGCGTTCACTGTTGATCTTCTGCTCATGGTCCAGTGCGTGCACCATCATCGCCCAGCCCCCTACGGGCTACTACGATAGTGCCCAAGGCTTGAACGGACCCGCGCTTCGCACTGCCCTCTTCAACATTGTTGACGGGCAGTGGGTGGCTTCCAACGCCGGCTTGTGGACCTATTTCCAGCAGACCGACGATCGGCCGGATGGCTACGTCTGGGACCTGTACAGCGATGTGCCGGGCGGGACGGCGCCTTATGTTTTCCAGTTCGTGTCCGATCAATGTGGCACTTACAACAGCGAAGGGGATTGTTACAATCGCGAACACACTTTTCCGAAGAGCTGGTTCAACGACGCGCCACCGATGGATACCGATCTGCATCATGTGTATCCCACGGATGCATGGGTGAACCAACAACATGGGAACTTGCCGTACGGCGAAGTGGGCTCTGCGGATTGGACGAGCCAGAACGGCACGTCGGTCGGTGACAACACATTCCCCGGATACTCTGGAACCGTTTGCGAGCCGATCGATGCTTTCAAGGGAGACCTCGCGCGAACATATTTCTATATGATGACGCGCTACTTGCCCAACATCAGCGGCTGGAGCAGTCCCATGCTTCAAGGCAATGACTTGAGCTCTTGGGCTGAGAACATGCTGTTGGAGTGGCATCTCAATGATCCCGTGAGCACCAAGGAGATCGAGCGCAACAACGCCGTCTTCGCCATCCAGAACAACCGGAACCCCTTCATCGATCAGCCCAATTGGGTGATCAATATCTGGGGGCCTACCGCCGGAATGAGCGAACCTCCATTCCCGTCGAACTGGACCGTGACATCAACAGATGTGGGGTTGGAATTGACCCGTCCCGTTCCATCCTCCGCACAGGTACGCGTGCACGATGGCCTTGGCCGCACGTTTTGGCAGCGGGATTGGAACTCCACAAGGCTCACCGTTCCGGTGGAGGACCACCACGGACTGCTCCTCGTGGAAGTGCTAGGTGCGGATGGCCGCACGGCGCGCCGAGTCCTTCGGTAGCCGAAACGCACCCGTGTCAATCCTCCCCTTGGGAAAGGCGGGTGCGTCGGCCACCTCGCTCTTCTTTATTCGACCTCACCACCGGTTTGACGCGCTTCAAGAGTGTGATCTCGGCCTCCGACAGGTGGCGCCAATGTCCCCGGGTAATGTCCTTCTTGGTGAGCCCAGCGAACATCACGCGGTCCAGTTTCACCACCTCGTACCCAAGCGCTTCGAACATGCGGCGTACCACCCGATTACGCCCCATGTGCAGTTTGAGCCCCACTTCACGCTTGGTCTCACCCGCATAGCTCACCTCATCGGCCCGGGCCGGACCGTCGTCGAGTTGAACGCCGTGGACCAGTCTTTCAAGGTCTTCGGCCGTCACGTTCTTATCCAAGGTAGCGTGATAGAGTTTCTCCGCTCCATAGCTCGGGTGGGTGAGCTTCTTCGCCAGGTCCCCATCGTTGGTGAGCAGCAGTACCCCGGTGGTATTGCGGTCCAATCGGCCTACCGGGTACAGGCGTTCGGGGCCTGCTGCGGCGATCAGGTTCATCACCGTCCGGCGTTCTTTCGGATCATCAGTTGTGGTAATGAAGTCCTTGGGTTTGTTCAGCAGCACGTAGCGCTTCTGCTCCATGCTCAGCTTCTGCCCTCCGAAATGGACGATGTCTTCCGGCTTGATGCGTGTACCCAGCTCGGTCACCACCTTGCCGTTCACGGTCACCGCTCCGGAACTGATGAGCACATCGGCCGCTCTCCGGCTACCCACACCGGCCTGGGCCAGATAGCGGTTCAAACGGACTAATCCTTCATTGGCGGGGTTAGGCAGGGCAAAACGGTTGCTACGTTCTCCTCTTCTGAAAGGCTGTCGAGCCCCTGGATCATCCGGCGGGACCCTGTTCACCGGTCGCTCATCCCGTTGGTTCCTGCTGTAGCCGCCGTCTTGACGCGGTCCTCGATCCGTGTTGTATGGGCGCTCGGTCCGTGGACCCCGATCCACGCTTTTTCGTTCGGGAGATCGCCCTCGGTAGCCTCCGGGCCTTTCTTCCCTCGGGGGGGCGCCTCCTTTTGGACGTGCACCGCGACTTTCGCCGGCCTCGCTGGGCCGGTCACGGCGGGCGGTCGGTCGGTCGGATCTTCCGCCTCCTTTGGGCGGACGTCGGTCGGTACCGGAGCGTTCCGAGGCGCCGCGCGTCGGGCGATCGGCACGTCCCCGGCTTTCGTGAGGCGGTATGCCCGCGCTGTCGCGCGAACTCTTGGGTCGTTCTTCTCGATCGCCTTTGCTGGCAGGACGCCGTTCGGCGGGACGGTCTTCGCTGCCTTCCTTTTTACGCCAAGGCGGTACGCTCCCTCCACGTCCTTTGGGTGGTCCAGGTGCCCGTCGCCCAGTATCCGACGATCTTCCGCTGCGCGGCTTGCGGGGTCCGTTATTCCGTGTGCTCATCCGGGGTGGGGTAGAAGGCTTCCTCGATATGTTCCAAGCGCGGGCCCGAGGGGTGGAGCACCACACTGATGATGTCGAAACGAACGTCCAGATCTTCGCCGACCTGGTCAAGGTAGGCTTCGGCGGCCCGTATCAAGCGATGTTGCTTCACCACACCCACGGATTCCTGGGGCAGGCCGTACGCTTCGCTCGCCCTCGTTTTCACCTCCACCACGACAAGCACATCGCCATCGCGTGCCACGATATCCAACTCATCTCGGCCGACCCGCCAGTTGCGCGCAAGGATGGACCACCCCTTGTTCTCCAGGTAGCGGCATGCGGCTTGCTCGCCGTGGGCGCCTTTCCTCAGGTTTGTATCCATGATAACCTCCCGCTGTGCGTAACCTCACCGGCAAGAGCGCGTTCAAGGGGCTAAAATTGGGGAACTTTCGGCCTACCGGCACCCCTCGATCTGAACGGACACGACCCAACACGATGCAACACATCACGCGCAAGTTGAGCCTGCTGACCCTGGCATGCGGCCTGTTCACCGGCCTCGGTGCCCAGTCTTTCGAGGGGGTCATTGATTTCACCAAGTCCACCGGCCCGGTGGTCACCACCTATCGGTATTTCGTGAAGGGTGAGCATGTGCGGATCGAGGAGATCAGCGCGCGCGGTGAGGTACAGGGTATTATGCTGGTGGATACCCGCGACCGTACGGTCACCGCTTTGAGCCCGGACCGGAAACTCTATATGGACGTTCCGAACATGCGACTACCCAAGGATGTGGAGACCACCACGGAAAAGAGCGGGGAAATGAAGGACCTGGCCGGCTACAAATGCGAGAAGTGGACCGTAAAGAGCCCGAAAGAGGACCGCGTGATCACGTATTGGGTGGCCGCGGATGAATTCAACTTTTTTATCCCGCTCCTGGAGACCTTGAACCGGAAGGATGAACAGGCCGTTTTCTTCCTCGAGATCGAAGGCGCCAAGGGAGTGTTCCCCATGCTTGGTGTGGAGAACAAGATGGACGGCGCTGAGGTGAGCCGACTGGAAGTGACGAAAGTGGTGAAGGGTGTCCAGAAGCCCGCGTTGTTCGAGATCCCCGCGGGTTTCAACAAGTTCGAGCGGAACTAGACCACCTTTGAGCCCACGAAGCTCAGCGTCGCACCCTCCAGGGTGACGCTGAGCTTCGCTTTTTGGCCCATGATCAGCGCCCGGTTGTCCGTGATGTGGCCTGCCGGGAACCCGTAGCAAACTGGATAGGCCACTTCACCGACCGCGGCCGCTACGATCTGTTCAGCGGTCTTGCCGAAGGGGTCGGAGGGGTCCTTATCGCGCATATCTGTCAGGCCACCCACGATCAGGCCCGAGATCCGCCTGAACCAACCTGCGAGTTCGAGGTTCATCACCATGCGGTCCACATGGTAGAGGAGCTCGTCCAGATCCTCCAGGAACAGGATCTTGCCCAAGGGATCAATGTCGTAAGGCGTGCCGCGCAAGGCGTACAGGAGAGAAAGGTTGCCACCGACCAACTGGCCTTCGCATTCCCCCGGTCGATTGACGGCGGTAGGTTCGGGACCGAGTTCCCGCGCGTAGATCATCGACAGCGCTTCTCCAAATAGTGCCTTCCGGAGCGTCTCACGGGTGGGACCCGATTTGGCTCCCAAGTTGAAAGGCATTTGCGCGTGCAGAGAGGCCACACCCATTTTGTGGAGGGTGTTGTGAAGCACTGTGATGTCGCTGAAACCCACGACCCACTTCGGGTTGCTCTGGAATACCGAAAGATCCAGATGCTTGAGCAAGTGCACGGTGCCGTAGCCGCCCCGCGCGCACCAGATCGCTTTCACCTCAGGGTCATCGAACGCGGCTCGAAGATCGGCAGCGCGCTGGCTGGGCGTGCCCGATTGCTGAAAGTGCTTCCGGCCAATGCCATGGCCCAGTTTCACACGCAGGCCCCAACTCTCCGCCAAGGCTATCCCATCACGCAATTCATCCGCGTTCGTGGAGCGTGCCGTGGGCACGATGGCGATGGCATCGCCGGGGCGCAATGCGGGGGGGACGATCAGGTCGGGCATGGAGGGTTGCGAAGGTGCGTAGCGTACCCGATATCCACAACGGCCGAGGGGGTACTTTCGCGGTCCGTCCGCCGATGACAAGAAAATACTGAAGCGACCGACCCGTGAAGGAGCCTGCCCGCCATACCGTTACCGCCGCATTGCCTTATGCCAATGGCCCATTGCACATCGGCCATATCGCCGGGGCCTACCTGCCGGCCGATATCTACGTGCGGAACCTGCGCCAGCGCGGCAAGGAGGTTCTCTTCCTGTGCGGAAGCGACGAGCACGGTGCCGCCATCACCATCCGGGCTATGAAGGAAGGCACCACGCCCCGCGCCATTGTGGACAAGTACCACGCCCTGATGGGCAAGGCCTTCACTGACTTCGGCATCCACTTCGACATCTACCACCGCACCAGCAGCGAACTGCACAAGGAGACCAGTCAGCAGTTCTTCCTCAAGCTATACGAGAACGGCGCCTTCAGTGAGCAGGAGGAGCAGCAGTATTATGACGAGGAGGCCAAGCAATTCCTGGCCGACCGATACATCACGGGTACCTGCCCCAAATGCGGCAACCCGGATGCCTACGGCGACCAGTGCGAGAAGTGCGGCAGTGCGCTCAGTCCGAAGGACCTGATCGATCCGCGCAGCACACTGAGCGGGTCGAAGCCAGTACTGCAAGGCACCAATCACTGGTACCTGAAAATGGACGAAGCCCAGCAATGGGTGGAGCAGTGGATCAACACCGGCGTGCTGGACGGCGATCAGCACCACGATCCGAAGGAGTGGAAGGCATCGGTACTTGGCCAATGCAATAGCTGGTTGAAGGACGGCTTGCGCCCGCGGGCCATGACGCGCGATCTGGATTGGGGTGTGCCGGTGCCTTTACCCGGCGCTGAAGGCAAGGTGCTGTACGTATGGCTCGATGCGCCCATCGGCTACATCAGCGCCACCAAGCAGTGGGCGCAGGACAAGGGCGCGGATTGGGAACACTGGTGGAAGAGCGATGACACCCGTCTCGTGCACTTCATCGGCAAGGACAACATCGTCTTCCACGCGATCATCTTCCCGATCCTGCTGAAACTCCACGGCGGCTATGTGCTCCCACAGAACGTGCCTGCCAATGAGTTCCTCAACCTGGAGGGCCGGAAGATCAGCACCAGCCGAAACTGGGCGGTATGGTTGCACGAGTACCTGGAACGTTGGCCCAACCGTCAGGACGAACTGCGCTATTGTCTGGCGACCATTATCCCCGAGCAGAAGGACAGCGAGTTCACCTGGAAGGACTTCCAGGACAAGAACAACAATGAACTCGTCGCGATCATCGGCAATTTCGTGCAGCGCGTGTTCGTGCTCTGCCACAAGTACTACGCAGGCAAGGCACCGGAAGCCGGTGAAGCGACCGTCGATGACCTCGCACTTTGGAGCACCGTGCATGCCAGCATCGAGGACATCGCGCGCGATGTCGACCAGTTCCGCTTCCGCGAAGCACTTCAAGCCGCAATGAACGTGGCGCGCGCTGGTAACAAGTATCTCAGTGATAACGAGCCTTGGAAGCTGGAGAAGACCGATCCGGAACGCACGCGCTCGATCCTCGCCAATAGCCTGAATGTCACAGCCGTCTTGGCCCTCGCGATCGAACCATTCCTGCCGTTCACGGCTGACCGCTTGCGGAAGATGCTGGGCTTGAGCGAACTTGGCTGGAGCGAAGCGTTCCGCAAGGACCTCGTCGGCGCTGGTCAGGTTTTAGGACAACCCGAACATCTCTTCAAACCCATCGACGATGCGGCTATCGCCGCCGAAGTGGAACGCCTGCACGCCATGGAACCCGCACCTCCAGCACAACCGGCTACAAGCCAACCGAACCCAGAGACCGCTTCCGCAGCGAAAGCGAACATCGCCTTCGACGATTTCGCGAAGCTCGATCTGCGCATCGGCACCATCATCATGGCCGAGCGCGTGCCCAAGGCCGACAAGCTCTTGAAACTCACCATAGAGGTGGGGGAAGCGATCCCGCGCACCGTGGTGAGCGGAATAGCGGAACACTACGCCCCCGAGCAACTGACCGGCCAGCAGGTGGTGCTGGTCGCCAATTTGGAGCCCCGCAAAATGCGCGGAGTCGAGAGCCAGGGCATGGTGCTCATGGCCGAGGATGCGAACGGCCAGCTGGTCTTCGTCCAGCCCAAGGATGTGATCGCCCCGGGGAGCGAAGTGCGCTAAGACCTACAACGCCAGCGCACAGTTCACCGCTGCTGCTGCGTTGATATTGCCATAGCCCTTACTGCCGCTGGGAGCATTGGCGAACTGGGCCGTGCTCGTCAGGCAGGTGAGTACCTGGGCCCGCGTGGCGGAGGGTTTCGCGCTCCACACCAAAGCCGCTATGCCCGCTGCCGTGGCAGTGGCCGCGCTGCTTCCACCGATATAGCTCGGGCTGTTCCCGCTGGGCGATAGCGAAAGCGAGTTCCGCGAGCTGTTGCTCGTGCGCTCCATACAGATGGTGAGGTCCACTTGGGAACCGTCATGACAGCTACCGCATTTGCTGCCGTTCTCTTTGACACCCGTTACCGCGACACATTTGGTGAGCGCGGCAGGGTAGATCACGCCCCACCAGCTGGTCCAACTGAAACTGGTGCCTGCTGCGGCCATGATCATCTTGCCCAAACCATAGGCGTAGTTCACACCATCGGTCAGCACACTGCTGCTGAAAGGTGATCCGATGCTCATGCTGATCACGCGTACCGAGGGATCGTTGCCCATCGCGATCAAAGCGTTCTTCACCGCGGTCTTCTCGCTGCTTTGGTCGAGGATCACATCCTCGCAGGCGCGGATGAACTTGAGGTTGCTCTTGTAGGCGACGCCCGTGGAGGCGCCCAAATTGTTGCGCGGGCCGGTGGCCAGGCCGCTCATGCTGTTGCCATGCGAGCAACTTGTGTACGCGGAGGTTCCCAAAGTCGCGTTGGTCGTAACGGTGCGCCCCACATTGCTATCGCCGTTGTTGAAGTCGTTCCCCAGGAGTGGTTGGCTGGCCGAGATGCCGCCATCGATCACACCGACGGTGATGCCACCGCCCTGGCTGCTGTTCCAAGCCGTCGGGATGCTGTGGTTATTGAAGTTCCAAGGCAGCTTGGCGTTCGGGCTGATGGTGGTGTAGTCGGAAGCGTTCAGCGCGTAGGTCGAGGGACTGCAACCGGAGGTGCTCCGATCATCGCTCGCTATGGCGGGCCAATAGTCCAGCGGTTCCACGTAACGCACATTGCGCAGGTTGTGCAACATGGTGATCACCCGTTTATCCGTGAGGCGGAGCGTGAGTATCGGCAACACAGGATCGTCCTCCACGAGGATGTCGCGCAAGGAGACCGGGTTCCGGTTCCCATCGTTCAGGGTAAGGAGGATACGCTCTATCAACGCATCATGCACGGCCTTGAAGGCGCCGGATCGCACATCCACCTTGTGGATACCATCATCAATGGTCCCGGCGTTGGCTGGCTGGTAGCCAATGGCCACAGTGTGATCATTATACAGGGTCGCGCTCCAAAGGGTACGGATATCCATCCATTCCCAGCGGAAGTCGTTCCGTGCTTCCAGGACATCGATCACCGCACGGTCCAGTTGTTCCTGGCTCAGGGGTTCCCCTTGCGGGACCTCGGTCACTTCGGCTTTCTCCATGAGCACAGGGCCCTGGTCCTCGCCTCCGGGGGAAAGTGCAGGTTCGCGTTGGCAGGAGAGGAGCGTGGTTCCGAGGAGCAGGAATAGGGATAGGCGGGTTCGGGTGCGCATGGGGTGGGGCTTGGAGAGCGAAAAGCTAGTTGGTCTTTCGATCCCACCAAAAGATCGTTAGAGAAGTGTTGAAAATGAGCAAAGGGGCCGGATGGCCCCTTTGCTCGATGCGTTGTCCGGACCGGCGGTCCGAGCTCCTTACTTCACCTTCTGTACCAATGTCTTGAAGGCATCGGCATCGCTAAAGGCGATCTCGGCCAGGGCCTTGCGGTCCAGACCGATGTTGTGCTTCTTGAGGCCGGCCATGAAGACGCTGTAGCTCATGCCATGGAGGCGTGTGGCCGCGTTGATCCGCTGGATCCACAGAGCGCGGAAGTCCCGCTTTTTGATCCGCCGACCGACATAAGCGTGGGAGAGACCTTTCTCTACGCTGTTCTTGGCAACGGTGTAAACGTTCTTGCGGCGGCCGAAGCTGCCTTTGGCCAGATCGAGGATCTTTTTGCGTCGGGCCCTGCTTGCTACTTTGTTCTTACTGCGTGGCATGTTGCCTTTGGGTTTTTGGGCGTGTGCGTCCCCGACTTGGTCAGGGATCTTTGGTGCGGCACGTCCTGGTTAACGCTACCTATTGCTACCCGGTGCGATCAGGGTTCCTTACTTCAGGAGTTCGAGCACGTTCTTCTCGTCGCGGCTGTGTACCAGACCGATCTTGGCCAGGTTGCGCTTCCGCTTCTTGTGCTTCTTGGTAAGGATGTGGTTGTGGAACGCGTGCTTGCGTTTCACCTTGCCGGTGCCGGTCAGCTTGAACCGCTTCTTGGCGCCGGACTTGGTCTTCATCTTGGGCATGGCCTCTCGTCGTGTTGGTCCCCCGGGCTTGACCCGGGGTCTCGTGTTTGCTTGTTGGTCCTCGGTCGACCCCATGGGTCGACGCTACGATCATTTCTTCTTCTTGGGGATCAGGAACATGATCATTCGTTTGCCCTCCAATTTGGGCATGCTCTCCACCACGCCCACATCCTCCAGTTCCTGGGCGAACTTCAGCAGCAGGATCTCGCCTCGCTCTTTGAACACGATAGTGCGGCCACGGAAGAACACGAAGGCCTTCACCTTGTGCCCTTCTTGCAGGAATTTCCGCGCATGGTTCATTTTGAAGTTCAGATCGTGCTCGTCCGTGTTCGGGCCGAACCGGATCTCCTTCATCTCCACCGTGGCCTGCTTCGCCTTGATCTCCTTCTGCTTCTTCTTCAGATCGTACAGGAACTTCTTGTACTCGATCACCCTGCAGATGATCGGTGTGGCGTTCGCGCTGATCTCCACCAGATCCAACCCCTGATCCTCGGCTATGCGAAGGGCCTGGCCGAAAGGATAGATCCCTTGCTCCACATTGTCGCCGACCAGGCGCACCTCGTTCACCCCGGTGATCCGGTTGTTGATCCGGTGCGGATCCTCTTTGATGACGCGGCCGCGGAACGGACGCCGGGCGCCGCCGCTGGGGCGCGGACCGCTGGGACGATTGAAGAAGGGAGGACCTGCCACTTACCGATTTTTGGTTCCTGTTGCGTTCACAAGCCGCCGAGCTGCTTCCCTATCCGCACGCCCACCAGATCGGCGAACGCTTTGGGGGACATGGTGCCCAGGTCTCCCTGGCCTTGTTCCCGCACGGATATTGAACCTTCGGCGGCTTCCTTTTCCCCGATAACGAGCATGAACGGCAGTTTGGCCAGCTCCGCGTCGCGGATCTTGCGGCCTATCTTTTCGTTCCGTTCGTCAACGGAGGCGCGAATATCGGAATCTTTCAGATCCCCAGCGACTTGCCGCGCTACGTCGATGTACTTGTCGCTGATCGGGAGCACGATGGCCTGCTCCGGGGTGAGCCAGAGGGGGAAGCGCCCGGCGGTATGCTCTATCAGCACCGCGATGAAGCGTTCCAGGCTGCCGAAGGGGGCCCGGTGGATCATCACCGGGCGGTGCTTGGCGTTGTCGCTGCCCACATACTCCAGTTCGAAGCGCTCCGGCAGGTTGTAATCCACCTGAATGGTCCCTAGCTGCCACTTGCGGCCGAGCGCGTCCTTTACCATGAAGTCCAGCTTGGGGCCATAGAACGCCGCTTCGCCATACTCCACCACCGTCTTCAGACCCTTGGCCGCAGCCGCATCGATGATGGCCTGCTCCGCCTTGTTCCAGTTCTCGTCGCTGCCGATGTACTTGCTGCGGTCCTCCTTGTCGCGCAGGGAGATCTGGGCCTCGTAGTTCTCGAAGTTCAAGGCCTTGAAAACCAGCAGGACAAGGTCGATCACCTTGATGAACTCCTCCTTCACCTGGTCGGCCCGGCAGAAGAGGTGGGCATCGTCCTGGGTGAAGCCCCGAACGCGCGTAAGGCCATGCAACTCGCCGCTCTGCTCGTAGCGGTACACGGTCCCGAATTCCGCGTAGCGGATCGGCAGGTCCTTGTAGCTGCGCGGCCGGCTGGCGTAGATCTCGCAATGGTGCGGACAGTTCATGGGTTTCAGCATG
>JAGNSU010000077.1:13101-15415 GCA_017987895.1 Flavobacteriales bacterium
CTCGCCGCTCTGCTCGTAGCGGTACACGGTCCCGAATTCCGCGTAGCGGATCGGCAGGTCCTTGTAGCTGCGCGGCCGGCTGGCGTAGATCTCGCAATGGTGCGGACAGTTCATGGGTTTCAGCATGAACTCCTCGCCCTCCTGGGGAGTGCTGATGGGCCGAAAACTGTCCTTGCCGTACTTCTCCCAGTGCCCGCTAGTAACGTAGAGCTGCTTGCCGCCGATGTGGGGCGTGGCCACCTGCTCGTAGCCATCGCGTTCCTGGGCGGTCTTCATGAAGTTGATCAACCGCTCGCGCAGGGCCGTACCCTTCGGTAGCCAAAGCGGAAGACCGGCGCCCACCTTTTCGCTGAAGGTGAACAGGTCCAGCTCCTTGCCCAGCTTGCGGTGGTCGCGCTTCTTGGCCTCCTCCAGCATCAGCAGATACTCCTCCAGTTCCTTCTGCTTGGGGAAGGTGATGGCGTAGAGGCGGGTGAGTTGCTTGCGCTTCTCATCCCCGCGCCAATAGGCTCCGGCCACGCTCAACACCTTCATCGCCTTGATGCCCGAGGTGTCCGGAATGTGCGGCCCGCGGCACAGATCGGTGAAATTGCCTTGGGTATAGAAGGTGATCTGCCCGTCCTGCAGGCCGTCGATCAGCTCCAGTTTGTACTCGTCGCCTTTCTCGGTGAAGTACTTGATGGCGTCGGCCTTGCTCACTTCCTTGCGGTCGAACGTGAGCTTCTTGGAGGCGAGTTCCTTGAACTTGGCCTCGATGGCGGCGAAATCACCCTCGCCAATGCTCCGTTCACCGAAGTCCACGTCGTAGTAGAACCCGTTCTCGATGGGCGGGCCGATGCCGAATTTGGTCCCAGGATAGAGCGCCTCCAGGGCTTCCGCCATCACGTGGGCGGAGGAATGCCACATCGTAGCCTTGCCTTCCAGATCGTTCCAGGTGAGGAGTTGCAACGTGCAATCGCCGGGCAAGGGCCGATTGGCGTCGCGCACTTCGCCGTTCACTTTGGCACTGAGCACGTTGCGGGCAAGGCCTTCGCTGATGCTCTTGGCTACGTCCATGGCGGTCACGCCTTGGTCGTAGGTCCGGACGGAACCGTCCGGCAGGGTCACATGGATGCTCATCGTTTCGCGCGCCCTGCCCTACAACGGCACTGGCAACGGGGGCGCGAAGATAATCGGGTGGGCTAATGCGGTAGATTGTCGATCCCATACATTGCTTTTAGATAACAGCGGTTCGGCAGAGGGTCCGCGCTCACTATTTCCACCATGCGTTACCTCGTTGTCCTGTGCGTCGCCCTCTCAGGCTGCGCGCCTATCTATGTTCAGATGTTCAACACCTCTACAGCCGCAGAAAGCCAGTCACCGGAGCAATGGGTGTTCACCCAGGACAGCGTACGAGTCTTCTATGGCTTCTATGCAGAGCGTGGTGTAATGGCGTTCGCGGTGGAGAACCTCAGGTCAACGCCGGTCTATGTGGATTGGAAGCGATCATCCTGCGTAGTGAACGGCGCAAGGATGAACTATTGGACCGACGAGGTGGTGACGAAATCACAGGCCGTCACCTCAAGCGCATCCATTAGCGCAACCGATCTAGACTGGTATTGGATCCGCACGGGCACCATTTCGGAAGGGATCACCTCTAACAGGTCTGTGGCCCAACGACCTGAACGCATCGCGTTCGTGCCGCCACATTCGTTCGTGCAGCAAGTGTTGCAGCACCGTCTTTATCGTGGTGATGTGCGGCCGTTCAGCAAGGAGGTCAAAACGAAGTCCTTCAGTAGTGATTCCAGCCCGCTATCCTTTCGGAATTACCTGACCATCACATTCGATGAGTCGGGCGCACAATCGATGAACCTGGATCACGCATTCTGGGTGTCATCCATAGATCAGGTGCGCTTGTACCAGTTCCGGGGCGCGGTCTTGGAACAGGGCAACGGGAACCACCCAACCCAATTCGAGTATCCACTGCGCTCGCACAAAGCGTTCTACGTGAAGCCGTAGGTTGGTAAAGTGAACAGCCGGGCATCCCCGACTGTGCCTTACAGGCAATAAATCACCAGCGTCTCTTCCATGCTCGCATCGCCGCGATCACGGGCTTGCACCAGGTCCTGGCAGGCTTCGTCGCGGCGGTCCAAGGCGATCAAGGCGATCGCGCGGCTGCCGTAGGCCATGGTCAGGTTGGGGTCGAGGAGCAGGGCCTTGCTCAGATCCGCGATGGCGGCTTCCTGAGCGCCCAATTTGCTCTGGACGATGCCCCGGTTGCAATACGCCTTCGCATTGTTCGGCGCACGTTCCACCAGATCGTTGTACACGACTA
>JAGNSU010000214.1 GCA_017987895.1 Flavobacteriales bacterium
GTTCCGTTGAGCTTGGGGTGAGGCATTCGGAGGGTTCCGTCAGGACAATGAACGGCTGGGCGGCTCCTACTGTTCGGCCATGATCTTCGGGATAGCCTCCTCGTAGGTCTTGCGCGCATCCTCGATGAAGCCAAAAGGCTCGTCGTCCACCACGAGTTTGCCCTTGGTGATATGACCGAGCAGAATGAACGGGACCCGGCTGGCACGCATCAGGTCCAAGAAATCGTTCTCCTGTGCCTCGTTCACCGAAACCACGGCGCGTCCCTGTCCTTCTCCGAACAGGAAAGCGTCCGGACGTATCTCACTGTCGGTTACGATGTCGAAACCAAGTCCACGGACCAAGCCCATCTCTACAAGGGTGACCCAAAGCCCGCCATCGCTCACATCATGTGCCGCATTGATCAGGCCCTTGCGGACCAGCATGAGCAACATGGTGTGTAGCCGACGTTCCTCTTCCAGGTCGAAGTAGGGCGCAGGGGAACGTTCGATCCGATGGTGGCGGACCAGGTACTCACTGCTCGCCAGATTTTCGGTCACTTTACCGAGGAGGAAAAGCAGATCTCCCTTCTCCTTGAACCCGAGGCTCATGCGCTTGGTCGCGTCCGGCAGCACACCGACCATTCCGATCGTCGGCGTGGGGAAGACAGGTACTGTGCTCTTCTCACTGACGGTCTGGTTGTAAAAGCTCACGTTGCCTCCGGTCACTGGGGCATCGAACGCTCGGCACGCTTCGCCCATGCCCTTGATCACGTTGGCGAACTGCCAGTAGACCTCCGGGTCGTATGGATTCCCGAAGTTGAGGCAATTGGTCACGCCGCAGGGTTCGCCTCCCGAGCAGGCGATGTTCCGAGCCGCTTCGCCCACGGCGATCATGGCGCCGACGTAGGGATCGGCATGCACATAGCGGCCATTGCAATCCACCGTGACGGCCAGAGCCTTGCCCGTCTCTTTGATCAACACCAAACCCGCATCGCTCGGATCATTGGTGCTCATGTTGTTGGTGCGCACCATGCTATCGTACTGCTCGTACACCCAGCGCTTGCTAGCGATGTTCGGGCTGGCGAGCAAGCTCTTGGCGACAGCCTTGAGGTCATCCGGTTCGGGCACTTCCGCAGGCTTGAACTTTTTGTTCTCCGCGAAATACGCAGGCTCCTTGATGGTGCGCTCGTACACGGGCGCACCGCCGCCAAGCACCAAACTGGCGGCCGGTACTTCGGCCACCAAGCCTCCGTGCATGAAGTAGCGCAAGGAATCCCCCTTGGTCACGTTGCCGATCTCCACACAGTTCAGATCCCACTTCTCGAAGATGGCCTTCACTTCCGCTTCGCGGCCCCTCTTCACCACCACCAGCATGCGCTCCTGACTTTCGCTCAACAAGATCTCCCAGGCGCGCATGCCCTGCTGTCTGGTGGGAACGCGGTCCAAATGGATGTCCATGCCGCTCTTCCCCTTCGCGCTCATTTCGCTGGTGCTACATGTGATACCCGCCGCGCCCATGTCCTGCATGCCGATGATCGCATCCACTTGGGCGAGTTCGAGCGAAGCCTCGAGCAGCAGCTTTTCCATGAACGGATCGCCCACCTGTACGGCGGGCAAGTCGTCCATGCTGGTATCGGTGATGTCCTTGCTGGCAAAGGAGGCGCCGTGGATGCCGTCCTTTCCCGTCGCGCTACCCACAATAAAGATCGGGTTGCCCTCGCCATGCGAAGTGGCGCTGATCAACTGGTCGGCACGAACGATCCCCACGCTCATGGCGTTCACCAATGGATTTGTGGTGTAACAGGGATCGAAGTACACTTCACCACCGAGCACAGGCACCCCGAAGGCATTGCCATAGTCACCGATCCCTTTCACCACACCGCGCATGTGCCAACGGCTGCTCTTCTCCTTGCTGATATCGCCGAAGCGCAGCGAGTTGAGTTGAGCGATGGGCCTTGCTCCCATGGTAAAGATGTCGCGGTTGATGCCGCCCACACCTGTCGCCGCACCCTGGTAAGGTTCAATGGCGCTGGGGTGGTTGTGGCTCTCGATCTTGAAGGCGCAGGCCCAACCATCTCCGATGTCCACCAGGCCAGCGTTCTCCTCACCCGCTTCGGCCAGCAGCTTCGGTCCGGTGCGGGGCAGGGTCTTCAGCAGGCGGATACTGTTCTTGTAGGAGCAATGTTCGCTCCACATGGCACTGTAGATGCTGAGCTCCGTGAAGTTGGGCGCACGGCCGAGCACCTCGTTGATCTTTTGGAACTCTTCGGGGAGCAAGCCGAGCTTGCGCGCGGTGTCCAGACCGGCCGGGGCCTGATCGGGATCTTTCACGGGTGGTGCGGAGGGGGATGCCATGCGGGCACAAAGAAAGTGCGATCGCCGGGTCGGTCCCTGTTCCAAGAACAAGCACGGCAGTTAAAGGGATGGCCGGCGACCCCTGCCGACTAACTTCCGCCCCGATGCCGGCCGTGCTGCTCTCGCTGGGCTACCTCTTCCTCTTCCTCTTGTTGATCCGCAAGCTGCGCTTCTTCGCGGCCGAAGGACTGTCCGTTCCGATGCTATCAGCGCTCTTCCTGCTGAAGGTGCTCGGAGGTCTTGCCCTGTGGTGGGTCTACACCTATCACTATCGCGACCGCAGCACCGCCGACCTGTACAAGTATTTCGACGATAGCGCTATTATGTTCAGCGCCTTGCCGGACCGGCCGATGGATTATGCGCGAATGCTCTTCGGGATAGGGAACGACAGCCCGTACTTCACGGAGCGCTACTATATCCACATGAACAATTGGTTCAGGCAGTACGAGGGCAACCTGTACAACGACTCGCACACGCTCATCCGCCTCAACGCCTTTCTGCGCCTGTTCTCCGCAGGGCATATGCATGTGCATACCGTCATGGCCGCATTCATGAGCTTCACCGGCCTTTTCGCTTTGTGGAAAGCGTTCGTTCCTTGGTTCGGAGAACGTGAGCGCTTACTGGCCTTCCTTCTCTTCCTGCCCCCTTCCGTGCTGTTCTGGGCTGGTGGACCTGTAAAGGAGAGCCTTCTTTTCTTCGCGGTCGGTCTTCTGTTGTGGCAGGTGTTCCATTCGATACAGCACGGCCTCAATGCAAAAGGAATTCTGATCATTCTAAGCTGCGGTGTCCTGCTCTTCTACCTGAAGTTCTACGTCCTGATGAGCATGCTGCCCGGTTTGGTGGCGCTCATTTGGTGCGCTTGGCGGCCGGGGCGCACCTTCTTCCGGTTCGGGCTCGTGTTGCTGTTGTTCCTCGTCGCTGCGCTGAACATCCATCATCTGGTCCCCGGCTTCAACATCCTGGAAGTGCTCTTTTGGAAGCATCGGGATTTCATTGGCCTGGCCGATCTGATGAACAGCGGGAGTTATGTCGCACCACCAGCCTTGGAACCCACCGTGGGCAGCTTCCTCCGCTTCGCACCCTATGCGTTGTACATCACCTTCCTCGGGCCTTTGGTACACCTCAGTGGAGGGGCGGCAGGGCTGCTCGCGGCGGCCGAGACGATCGCCGTGCTGCTTTTCGTGGTCCTCTCTGTGATCTGGCACCGCCCTTGGCCGCTGATCGGCAAAGCGCAGGTATTGTTCTGCTTGAGCTTCGTACTGCTCCTGGCCCTGGTGATCGGCTACACCACTCCTGTGATGGGTGCCATCGTACGCTACCGTACCCCGCTCCTGCCCTTTCTCTTGATCGGGGCGGCTCTTGTGACCGATCCCTCCCGCTGGCCCTTCATCCGGAACCATCGACAATGAAGCTCTCCCCTTCCATCCTATTGGCGACCGTGCTTTGCTCCTCGGGCTGCGCCTTTCAGCAGGAAGAGGCCGATCTCGTGGTGCATAACGCGGTGATCCACACCCTGGGTGAAGGAGGTTCGGAGACCTCTCAGGCCATGGCCGTACGCGACGGCCGCATCATAGAGCATGGCGCGGAACGCCAGATCCTGAACAAGTACAGTGCGCGCGAAAAATTGGATGTTGCGGGACAGCACGTTTATCCCGGCTTCATCGATGGGCACTGCCACTTCCTGGGCTACGGCCTGAACAAACAGAAGGTGGACCTGGCCGGCGCGAAGAGTTGGGCGGAAG
>JAGNSU010000215.1 GCA_017987895.1 Flavobacteriales bacterium
AGAGCAGTGTGGACGAGTTCTATGTGGACCTGAGCGGCACCGATCGCTTCCACGGCAGTGGGAAGCTCGCCAGCGAACTGCGCCAACGCATCATCAAGGAAAGTGGATTGCCCAATTCGTTCGGGCTAAGCATCAACAAGACGGTGAGCAAGGTGGCTACCGGCGAGGCCAAGCACGGCAATGGCGAATGGCGGGTGGAGCGCGGCACGGAGAAACCCTTCCTGGCGCCCATGCCGATCGAACGCATCCCCGGCGTGGGTGACAAGACCGCCCACCTGCTACGCAGCATGGGCGTGGCGAAGATCAACACGCTGCAGGATCTGAACACGGACCTGCTGTACCGCCTGCTGGGCGAGCACGGCCCCGTGCTGTGGCGCAAGGCCAACGGCATCGACGACAGCCCCGTGATCGCCTGGCACGAACGCAAAAGCATAAGCACCGAACGCACCTTCGAACGCGACACCATCGATGTGGCGATGCTGCGCGGCATGCTCACCGCCATGACCGAGAGCCTCGCCTTCCAGCTGCGCAAGGGCCCGAAGCTCACCAGTTGCGTGGCGGTGAAGATCCGCTACGCCGACATGAACACGCACACGCGGCAACTGCGCATCGGCTACACCGCCTGCGACCATATACTGCTGCCTGTGGTGCATGATCTCTTCCGCACGCTGTACGATCGCCGCCAACGCATCCGCCTGGTCGGTGTGCGCTTCAGCCACCTGGTAGGCGGCGGCCACCAGATCGATGCCTTCACTGATACCGAGGAGGCGATGGGGCTTTACCAGGCGATGGACCGCATCCGCAAGCGCTTCGGCGATCGCACCGTGATACGCGCCAGCGGCATGGACGCGAGCAGCATAGGCCGCATGGACAACCCCTTCGATGGGCAGGCACCGGTGTTGCTGGCGAACAGGCGATCATGAGAGCAACTAACTTCCAACCATGAATCCTCAAGACATCTCTGCGAACCTAAACGCCGTAATGGCGGAGGCCAACAAGGAAAGCGATAGGGCTGCGGCACTGCTTATGGCCGCTAATCTTGAGAATCGCTTGAAGGCGATCCTTGAAGCTTTCTTTATTGAGGATATCAAGGCTGATGAGATATTCGAAGGCCATCAAGCTGTGGCTGGGGGGTTTTACGCCAAAAGCCTTCTCTGCTTTTCGCTCGGATTCCTCAGCAAGGAAGAAAAGCGAGATTTAGATCTAGTGCGGAAGATCAGAAATGACTTTGCTCACAAGGAGCAAGGTTGGAGCTTTCAAACCCAAGACGTAAGGAACCGCTGTGATCAACTCATCCTTCCTACTAAAATGAGTACGGCGGGTGGCTTGGGGCACCTGAACATGACGGACCCGAGACTTCGCTATACCCTGAGTTGCCTGTTCATCTCGGCCTATCTCCAAAGCAGAGTCGCCGATATTCTTCGAATCAAGCGAATGGTTTTCCCCTCCTATGCTATTGGGCCATCAAGCAATGCAAAGCCGATCACCGCGCCTTAGCGTATAAACTCAGAACTTCAGTTTCTTCAGGTCGCGCCTTGCGTCCCAGATATGATGGACAACGATCGAATCGGCGAACACTTCATAGAAGAGCAGGTAGTCGCCCACCGTTAGAACGCGAATGCCGTCAATGTCAGATGGCCTGCCGATGAACGGATGAGCAAGGATCGTTCGGGCGGAGATCTGGAAACGCTCGAACAACTTCAAACTGTAGGCCGGTGAACCGTTCCGCTTGAGCCAATAAGCGAGAATGTTCTTGCGGTCCTTCTCCGCCGGCGCCGTCCAGACTATTTGCCGAGCCATTCGCGGATGGCCTTATCGGCCACGGCCGCCGGGCGTACCCGGCCCTTCTTGACCGCTGCCCGGCTCTTGGCGATGGCCTTCTTCTGCTCCGGGGTGGTCATGAAGGGCGCGATCTCCCGGCTGGCGTCCTTCAACATGCGATCCATCGCGCGGAGCAGCTTCGCATCGGTGGTGGTGCGTATGCGGGCGATGAGCTTCTTGCGGAGTTCAGGCGTGGACATGCCCAAATGTACGATCCGGTCTCTCCTATTGCCCCCCCCCCGCGTCCCACCACCGGCCGCCCACACGTCCAACCGCTCATGTGATCGGCCGGAGGCGCATGGCCCGATCGGTCATCTTCGTTGCGCACCAAACACTACCGCTCCCATGGAACTCCGCATTCAAGGCCTCAGCAAAACCTACGCGAACGGCGTGAAAGCGCTGGACGATGTGAGCCTGCACATCCCCACGGGCATGTTCGGCCTGTTGGGCCCCAACGGTGCGGGCAAGAGCACCTTGATGCGGATCCTCGCCACGCTCCAGGAAGCGGATGCGGGTACGGCCATGCTGGGGGATCTGGATGTGCTGCGGCAGAAGGAAGAGGTACGCAAGGTGCTGGGTTACCTGCCTCAGGAGTTCGGCGTGTACCCGCGCGTGAACGCACAGGAGATGCTGGACCACATCGCACTGCTGAAGGGCGTGACGAACAAGCGCGAACGCAAGGACCTGGTGGAGGCCCTGCTGCAGAAAGTGAACCTGTGGGAACACCGCAAGCGCCGCCTCAGCGGATACAGCGGCGGTATGAAACAGCGCTTCGGCATCGCGCAATCGCTGATCGGTGAGCCCCGCCTGATCATCGTGGACGAACCCACCGCCGGCCTCGATCCCGGCGAACGCAACCGTTTCTACAACCTGCTCACCGAGATCGGCGAGAACGTGATCGTGATCCTGAGCACCCACATCGTGCAGGACGTGCAGGAGCTGTGCAGCAACATGGCCATCATCAATAAAGGCAAATTGCTCTACGCCGGTCCGCCGGACGCATCGCTGCGCGCCATTCAGGGACGCGTGTGGGAGAAGACGATCGCGAAGAGCGAGTTGGAAGGCTACGCCGCTTCCGGCCGCTTGATCAGCAATAAATTGATCGCGGGTAAACCGGTGATCAGGGTACTTAGCGATGCGCATCCGAACGAGGGCTTCTCGGCCGCGGAACCCGGCCTGGAGGATGTGTTCTTCAGCGCGATAAGCAAGGGCAACCTGGAACACGCCACCGCATGATCGCGCGCATGTTCCTCTTCGAAGTGCGCTATTGGCTGCGCCAGCCGATGGTGTACATCTTCCTCTTCGTGAACGCACTGCTCACGTTCGGAGCCACGGCTTCGGATTCGGTGCAGATCGGCGGAGGCGTGGGCAACGTGGTGAAGAACGCGCCGTACGTGGTCTACATCTTCTATGGGATCATGTCGTTCATCGCCCTGTTGATGGTGACGGCCTTCGTGAACGGCACCGCGATCCGCGACTTCACCAGCAACACGGCCCAGATCATCTTCTCCACACCGGTGTCGAAGTCCGGCTACTTGATCGGCAAGTTCCTGGGCAGCACGTTCGTGGCCTCGATCCCCTTGATCGGGGTATCGCTGGGCATCGTGGTGGGCAGTTGGATGCCTTGGGTGGATCCGTTGCGCGTAGGGCCGAATACCCTGTCGCCCCATATACAAGGCTTCCTGGTGATGGGCCTTCCGAACGTCCTCTTCTCCGCCGCCATCATCTTCGCCGTAGCCGTGATACAGCGGTCCACCATGGCCTCGTTCATCACGGCGATCGTGTTGTTCGTGGGCTATTCCATCGCCAGCAGTAGCATGGAGGATATGGACAACCAGACCCTCGCCGCCATGCTGGACCCCTTCGGCACTACTGCGGTGAGCGAAGCGACACAATACTGGACCGTGGATGAAAAGAACCTCGCGGCCCTGCCGGTGAGCGGACTCGTTCTCTGGAACCGCCTGCTCTGGATCGGCGTGTCTGCGCTGGTGTTCCTCTTCGGCTATTCCCGCTTCTCTTTCACGGACCGTGTGCAAAAAGCGAAGGCGCGGATCGCGGAGAACGATGCGGCACCCGCCACTGCCGCGGCACTTCCCAAGGTGGCGCTCCGTTTCGACCGCAGCGCATTGCGCCGCCAATGGTCCACGCTCTACCGCACCGAACTGGTGGGGATCCTGAAGAGCACGCCCTTCATCATCATCATGGTGCTCGGGCTCGCGC
>JAGNSU010000014.1 GCA_017987895.1 Flavobacteriales bacterium
TCTCTCTCTCTCTCTCTCTCTACGCTAGCAAGCCCGTTCTCGGGCAGAATGATGAAGCCCCCAGTGCTTGTAACACCAGGGGCCTCGGTCGCTCATGTCCCACCAAACCTTGCGAGTAAGATGAACACAAGCTAGGCAAAGGTATGGTGCGACCGTTGAGCCCATCAGGCAGCACCAGGCCGTGCATACACGGTCTTTCAGCGGAGCATTGCCGCAACCCGCGACGGACAATGCTGAGAAAGGAGCGGAAGAGGCCGGGCCACGCTACCCCGGTCGACACGAACTTGAATGAACGATGAACGCGACGAACAATAGGTGGCTCCATATGGGTATCGGCTTTTCGCTGGGCTGCATGTTGTTCGCTGCGGCCCTCCGCTGCGAAGCACAATCCAACCTCGTACCCAATCACAGCTTCGAAGTACCCGACTCCTGTCCTGGTACGCACACCTTCCTCACGCCAGGGGAAGGGCCGCTGTACTGGTTCTCTGGTGGAGGTACTCCGGATTACTACCAGACCTGTGTGCCCCCGCCTAGCGAAGCTTCGGTGCCATTGCACGATTATGCTTTCCAGTATCCGCAGGACGGTGAGAACTACATCGGGCTGGTGACCTATGAGGTGAATTCCGGTGGATTGCGCGAGTATGCCATGGTGGAGTTGACCACCCCACTGGTGCCCGGTCAGACCTACACGGTAAGCTTCTTCGCGAACGCGGCTTGGAATGGAACGGACAGCATGTACCCGCAGAACTATCTCGCTTCCAGTCATATTGGCGCCTTGTTCACCATGCAGCCGCGGCCGTGGACCGGCGGAGACCCGTGGCCCCTTGCCACGGGCAGCGCCCATGTCTTTCACCCTTGGGTCATTTCTGATACGGTGGGTTGGACCTTGGTAAGCGGCAGCTTTGTGGCGGACAGTGCATACCAATACCTAATGGTGGGCAACCACTTCGATAATGCCATCACCGATACGATCTATTTCATCCCAGCTCTAGTTACTCTACCCAAAGCATACATGCTGGTGGATAATGTGTGTGTTTCGGCAGGTACCGAAGGTTGCCCCTTGGCGAACGGCGTTGAATCCTATGCGGCTAGCGAAGTTATGCCTTACCCCAATCCTGTTGTGAGGGAATTGGTGGTGAATGGGTTGCGAGAGGATGCCCATGCCATGATCCTGGATCCAAGTGGCCGACTTGTATGGAGTGGGCGCATTTCGCAGGAAGGCTGGCACTTGGATGTGAGTACATGGGCAAGGGGCTATTACGTGCTGAACTTGCTGAAGGAAGAAGAACGGCGTTCGTTCAAGTTCGTGTTGATCGAGTAGCAGTGTACCGGTCTTTCACAACCAATTGAAAGACCATGAGGACCTTTAGAACAGTACGGCCACTGGCAGTGGTGGTTGGAATGCTTGCCGCGAGCTTGGGGCAAGCGCAAGTTTCTGTCGCCACTAACAACTCAAACGCTGGGGACTATGTCGGCTGCGACAATACCTCGCCGTTCCCGTTGGAGATTCGGCAGAACGACAACCAGCCGATCGAATGGTACACCGATGCCATCGCACGGATGCGGATGAACCCGACGGTGAGTACCGGGGTCAACTCGTTCGCATCCGCACCGCGCAATGGGTTCGTGCTATTGAGCGGGCAACCGGACGCCTTTACCAATGGGAGCAGTTACGCACCCTTTACGCGCCTTCACCTGGTCGATGACGCTGGCTCCAGTGTATCGCCCATAGTTTATGCCCAAGCGCTGGGCTACCGGCCTTGGCAGCGCAATGGCATCACCTTCACGGGCAACAGCGATCAGAGCTACATCGGGCACAAATACAGCGGGAATGACAACACCGACTTTGTGATCCAATGGAGCGACAACCCGCAGACGCAACCTTGGGGCTGTGACCGCATGAAGTTCGTGTTCAGTTCGAGCTATACGGCTGCGGGTTCGGGCATGGGTTCGCTCGATGGCATGGAAGCCATGCGCCTGTGGCCCAAGAGCGGTACCGAAGTGAACGTGGGTGTGGGGAATTTCGCGCCTGCGGGAACTGGGGATCCCACCGAACGCCTGGACGTGCTGGATGGCCGTGTTCGCATCCGGCAGTTGCCCGATGATGCCGAAGTGGATGATCTGTTCAAGGTGATGGTTGTGGATGACACGAGCGACCCGTTGGAGCGTGGCGTGGTGAAATGGTTGGATGCGAGCGCGCTCGGGGGCGATTGCGACTGGGAGAACAACGGTATCGATGATATCGTGACGGCCTGGCAGCCCGCGCCGATCACCGGGTGTCCGGGTGAGACCAACATGGTGGGAATCGGCTTGTTCGAGCCACAGGCGAAGCTGGACGTGTACAAGAACTACGACAATGGCTTCGGCACCGAGATCGGCATCCGTTCGCACATGGACTTCACGGCGGCATCGAAAGTGGCGGTCGAAGTGATCAATGTGCAGGAGGCGTCGGAGAATTTCGGTCTGCGTTCGGTCGTGGATGGGGCCGAGCGGAACTGGGGTGTGGTATCGCTCACGGGTGCGCACGATCAAGGAGGCACTACCGTGGCAGGATACTTCCACGCGGATGGGGAGTACGTGATCACGGATCCGATCGCCGTTTGGGGAGTTGCAACGAACAACCCATCTGGTGGCCCCGGTTGGGCCGCGTGGCTGGATGGCAAGGGGTATATTTCCTCCGGACCGTGGGTTCCTTCTGATGCGGACCTGAAGCAGAACGTGGAGGACCTGGATGATTGCCTGACCGTGGTGGATCAGCTTGCTCCGAAGTCCTATTTGTACAACACCCAGGATCATCCTGGGCTGAATCTGCCACAAGGCTATCAAGCGGGCATCATGGCCCAGGAATTGGCCGTTGTGCTCCCGCATCTGGTCCAGCCTGCGCATCGTCCGGCCATTACGGATAGTTCAGGCAATGAAGTGTTTCCGGCCCAAGACCTGATGACGGTGAACTATCAAGGCCTGATCCCCTACTTGATCGGCGCTGTGCAAGAATTGAAGAGCGATAAGGATGCGCTGCAAGACCAAGTGACCGCTATGCAGCAAGACCTTGCCGCCTGCTGCACGAATGACGGCAGCGGTGATCAACGCTCCATGAGCAGCGGCGCTGGTGGAATGAAGGCGGCCCACACCGACCTCTTCATCATTCCGAACCCGGTGGCCGACCTAACGCAGTTGCGCTACACGATCGCAACACCCGGCCGCACGCGCCTGGAGATAGCTGATAGCCAAGGCAAGCGGATCGAGGTATTGGAAGAGGCGGTGCGCGACAACGGCACTTTCGAGTACGGTTGGAACACGCAGGGCCTTGCGCCCGGTACTTACCATTGCACGCTTTACCTGAACGACACGTTCGTAGTGAAGAAGGCAGTGAAGGTGGCGCGGTAACGATCGAGCAATACAGCAAAGAGAAGGCCCGGACATGTTCCGGGCTTTCTCTTTTTCAGCGCCTCTTGTTCCCATCTTCGCGGCCCATCGCGATGCGCATCCTCCTTCTCGACAACTACGACAGCTTCACCTGGAACCTGCACCACCTGCTGGAACCCCATGCGGAGGTGGCGGTGGTGCGCAACGATGCGATCACGGTGGAGGAAGCGGCCGGCTTCGATCGCATTGTGCTATCGCCCGGTCCCGGTCTTCCCGCCGACGCGGGGATCATGATGGAGCTGATCGCGAAGTTGATGCCCACCCATCCCATCCTGGGCGTATGCCTCGGCATGCAGGGCATCGTGGAGCACTGCGGCGGTACCCTCTTCAATCTTCCGAAAGTGATGCATGGCATCGCGGTGCCCTGCGTTCCATCGGAGCCGCGCGATACGCTCTTCAAAGAAGTGCCCGCTCCGTTCGAGGCAGGCCTCTACCACAGCTGGGCCGCGGATCCAGGAACCCTGCCTTCTGAGTTGCGCATCACGGCGCGGAGCGTCCAGGATGTGGTGATGGCCGTGCGCCATACTTCGCTCCCCACGTGTGGCGTGCAGTTCCATCCGGAGAGTTTGCTCACCCCTGAAGGCGGCACCATCATCCGAAATTGGATCGCGCACGGTTGATCGTCTTTCCGCAGGGTCCCGAAGACGGTGACCCTGCAGGGACATCTGTACTAGCCTGCGTGGCGAAGTCGTTGCGTTCGTTGCGCCGCTGCGGTGGACAAGAACGCGATGCCCCGATCAGAACAACAACTGCCCGTCGTTGCCCAGCGGCCTGGTCTGCTGGTACTTCAGGTCGCGCAGAATGCTGGCCTTCACGTTGATCTGGAAGCTGAAGCTCTTGCGCAGCCCCAGCGGGATGATGTTGAAGTTGAACTCCCAGCAATGCAGGTCCCAATACAGGTTGAGCGAGGTGTTCGTCCAATCCTGCGCCTCGAAGTCGTAGCCGCTCATCACCCCGAGCTTCCAGTACTTGAACACGGTGACATCGCCATTGAAGGTGACGCTCTTGCGCTCGGTGTCCTGTTCACCTCCGTTCAAATAGGCCCGGCTGAGGTCGTAGTTCAAGTTGATACCGAGGCGCCACGGTAGACTGAAGTTGATCTTCGCGCCTTTGTTGGGATCCGCCTCGCCCACCACGGTAGGTGGTTTTTCCGGCGGTGCCTGTCCGTATTTCTTGCTCTTCAGTTCCACGCCGGCGGTGGCGAAGAGCGTGGTGAGGCGTGCGAAGCGTCCGGTCTGCCCGCGCTCGCTGCGATCGATGCGGCGTCCCAATGTGTCCACCGCGTATGGGTCCCACACGCTCCCGAAATTCACGTTCACCAAGTTGAAGAGCGTGGTGCGTGCGGTGAGGTTCACCGGCGACCAGCGCAACGAATCCTTCAGAAGGTCGTAGCTCGTGTTCAACCCCACGAAGTCGAGCAACTTCATTTTCCTGAAGGGGTCCTGCGGCGTGGCCGACGTACTGTCTTTGCCAGCCTTGCTGTTCTTCACCTTGGCCTCGAGGCTTTGGTTGATCGCGAGGCTCAGTGTGCCGCTCTCGCCAGCCGGTGAAGCGCCGTAGATGAAATCCTCGAAGGGGCTATAGGTGCTCACGATGGAATCGTTCGGCGCGTAGACGTCCAGCCGGGGATCGAAGTCGGGACGATAACCCAGGTTGGCGATCGGGGTGATCACATGGCGGATCGCTTTCAACCGCTGGCCGCGGAACTGGTACATACCATACAGCTTGCTGGTGAGTTGTAGACCCGCGCGCCAATCCCCGTTGCGGCGGAAAGTGGGGATCGTGTCCTGCACGACCACTTCGCCACCGCTGTCATAGGTCTGGCGAAGGGAGCGGAAGTACCAGCGTTCGGTGGCCGCGAGTTCCGGGTTCAGGGTGAAGAACTTGTTCTTGAACGAAGTGCTTAGGGTGGTGCTGTGCTTTACGCCATTGCGCATGCGGCGCGAAAGCGGGGCGAGATTGTCGAACGAGAGCTGGTCCTCGGTGGTGCTCAGCACATTGTCGAAATTGGTGGTGTAGGTGATGCCGATCTGCTCGTACCAGCGCCCGCGCGCCAGTTTGGGTTGGAAGGGGAAGATGCGGCTCAGGTTGAACGTGAGGGCGGGCAGCGTGAAGTCGAAGTTCTTGGTCGCTGAGTTCTGCGAGTGCCTCAAATTCACGGCCAGCGAATACGGCTTGCCCGGCCACAAGTGGTTCCAACCGATATTGCTATTAAAAGTGTTGCTCAAGTAATTGAGCGTACTGCTGTTGAAGTTGTTCTGGAAATTGGTGCTGGTGCCCACGTTCACCGAGGCGTTGAAGCGGTCGGTGAGGCTGGCGCGGCTGTCCACCGCGTGGGTCCAGGTAAGGAAGAAGTCGCGTGTGCGTTGGAAATCGGGCAGCTCCGGAATGCTGTTGCGGCGGTTGTTGAAGCTCAGGTTCATCGATCCCCCGAACCGGTAGCGCACCTTGTAGCGCGCCAGGGCCTTGAGCGCCCAGCTACCGCGCGTGTAGATGTCGCCGGTGAGTTGCATATCGGCCCGTTCGCCCAGCGGCATGTAGTAGCCGCCGTTCTGGAGGAAATAGCCCAGCGGCCCGCCATCGCCATAGGCTGGGAAGAGGATGCCCGCGCTGCCGTTCTTCTTGTTGGGGAAGAAGCCGAAGGGAAGGACCAGGGGCGTGGGTACCGGACCGATCTTCATCACCGCCGCACCGCTCACGATCTTGTCGTCCGGGATCACCATCATACGGCTCGCGCGGAAGTAGTAGTGCGGGTGGGGCCGATCGCACGTGGTGAAGGTGCCGCCCTTGCTGTGTACCTCTCCGTTCGCATGGCGCTTGCTCACCCGGGCCTGCACGTAGCTCTCCTGTTCGCTGGTGCGCACTTCCTTGATCAGGCCTTTCTTCGAGCGGAAGTTGTACCGGATGCTGTCCGCCTCGATGCGGTGGTCCGACTCGATGAACACCGGTTTGCCGGCCACCGCGCCGGTGCTGTCCGGTGCTCCGAAGGCGCGGGCCTCCTCCTGCCTGAAGCGGTACTCGATGCGGTCGGCCGTGAGCTCGATATCGCCGTAGACCACACGGGCCGCACCGAAGAGGAACACGATCTGCTGTTGCAGGTCGTAGCGGATACTGTCCCGCGCGTTGTACCGGATCTCCTGATCGAGGTCCTGTGCCGCGACGGGCGCTGCGCACATCAACAGGGACGTGATGAAAAGTGACCGCGGGAACGCCCCGCCGCGCGCTGTGGGGCCGCTACTTTCGCGCCTTGTGGACAGCATGCATCGCGGCCTCACCATTCGGGGGCCGAAAGTAGGGCATCGCCACAGGGCCATATCCATGAACGGATCGAGGGACGGCGCGTTCCGGGCGGTGCTGCTCGCGGCGGCGCTCGCGCTCTCCGCACGGACCATGCCACAGGGCCCTGTGCAAAGCGACGTGAACCGCATCCGTACGGTGGTGCTGGACGCGGGCCATGGCGGAAAGGACCCTGGCAACCTGGGCACCGGGCGTTTCAAGACCACCGAGAAACACGTCTCGCTGAACGTGGCGAAGCTGCTGGGTAAGTACATCACCCAGGCGTATCCGGACGTGAAGGTGATCTATACCCGCGAGGACGACCGCTTCATCGAACTCATGGAGCGTTGCAACATCGCCAATCGCGCCAAGGCGGACGTCTTCATCAGCATCCACTGCAACGCCAATGACAGCAAGGACCCGCATGGCTGCGAGACCTACGCCATGGGCCTGCACAAGACCGAGGCGAACATGCGGGTGGCGCAGAAGGAGAACGAGGCCATCCTGTTGGAGGACGGTCATGAGCTGAAGTACGATGGCTACGATCCCAAGGACCCGGAGAGCATCATCGCTCTGAGCTTGCGCCAGAACATCCACCTGGACCACAGCTTGTTGCTCAGCTCGTTGATCCAGAAACAGTTCAAGGAGCGCGTGGGCCGTCCCGATCGGGGGGTGAAGCAGGCGGGCTTCATCGTGATCAGCTATACCACCATGCCCAGCGTGCTCATCGAACTGGGGTTCCTCACGAACGCTACGGAAGAGGATTTCCTGCAAGGGGCCGAAGGGCAGGACTACATGGCCTCGGCCATCTACCGGGCTTTCAAGGAGTACAAGAGCACTGTGGAAGGAGTGGAGATCGCCCCGCCGCCGCCGCCGGAGAAGCCCGCTCCAGAAGCGGTGGCCAGCACCGATGCCGTTCACTTCAAGGTACAGGTGAGCACGTCGAGCAAGCGCATCGAACCGGTGGCCAAGAACTTCAAAGGGCTGGAGGGTGTTGAGGAACAGCAGGGTGCCGGTCTCTTCCGGTACACCGTGGGTGATGAACCCACCCTGGAAGGGGCCCGCGGGGTCCAACGCGTATGCCGTGAGAAAGGCTTCGATGGGGCGTTCATCGTGGCCTTCAAGGCGGGGGTCCGGATCGATCTTGCGGAAGCCGTTAAATTGGCCCAAGCCCAATAAACACCAGCCCTTGCCGAAGCTCAAACGAGAATGGTCCATCGCCTTGATGGCGGTCACCGGCATTCTGCTCCTGGTGTTCGGGGTGAACTACTTGAAAGGCCTGGACCTGTTGCAGCGCCGTAATGTCTACCACGCCATCTATACCGACATCACCGGCATAGCCGAGACCACCCCGCTGTTGCTGAACGGGTTCAAGGTGGGTTCCGTGGTCCAGACCCAACTGCTTCCCGGGGCGGGTGCGCGGATCATGGTCTCCTATCAGGTGAACGAGGACGGCCTCACCTTGCCCAAGGATTCGCGCGTGGTGCTCACCGGGGACCTGTTGAACAAATGGGCGGAGCTCCGGCTGGGCACATCCGCAGAACTGGCCCAGGCAGGTGATACCATCACGGGGGACGTCAAGCCCGGCATCGCACAGACGCTCAGTGACCAGATCGATCCCCTGAAACAGAAGGCCGAAGCGATCCTGATCAACATCGATTCGGTGCTCACCGCCTTCCAGGACGTGTTGAACCCGGGCACGCGGGGCGACATCAATGCGAGTTTCCGGTCCATCCGGGCCACCTTGGAGAAGGTGGATCATATGGCCTTGAGCCTGGACGCGTTGATCGTCGCGGAGACCCGTTCCATCAGTGGCACACTGCGGAATCTGGAGAGCTTCAGCGCCAACCTGGAGGCCAATAACAAGCAGATCGGGCGGATCCTCCAGAACCTGGACACCACGGCCGCCACGCTGGCCAATGGAAGACTGGAACATGCCATCACCGCCTTGGACAGCACCGTGATCGAGGCGCGTGCGATCATGAGCGGCTTGAGGTCGGGGGAAGGCACCTTGGGCGCGTTGATGACGAACGACAGTCTCTATCGCAATCTCGAGAAGTCCAGCCACGAACTTGACCTTCTCCTGGAGGACGTGCGGATCAACCCCAACCGCTACGTTCATCTTTCGGTGTTCGGCAAGAAGGACAAGTTGCCCAAGCTGAGCGAGAGCGATGTGCAGCGCATCGGCGAAGCCGCCCGGAAAGAGAAGAGCCCATGATCGCCCAGGTCCTGTTCACCGCGTTGTTGCTCGCGGGGGCGGTCCTCTTCGCGCGCAACATCATGCGCGTGCGCCGGAACATCCTGTTGGGCCGCGATGTCACCATCAACGACCGCCAGGGCGAACGCTGGGCGCTCATGGCGCGTGTGGCCTTGGGTCAGAGCAAGATGGTGGTGCGCCCCGTGGCCGGCATCCTACATATCATCGTGTACGCGGGGTTCGTCATCATCAACATCGAAGTGCTGGAGATCATCATCGATGGCGTCTTCGGCACGCACCGGGTGCTCAGCTTCCTGGGGGGCTTCTACGACGTCCTCATCGGCGGTTTCGAGTGGCTTGCCCTCGGCGTGTGGGTGGCCTGTGCCATCTTCCTCGTGCGCCGCAACCTCATCAAGCTGAAGCGCTTCGTGATGAAGGAGCTCGACGGCTGGCCGCGCACCGATGCCAACTTGATCCTCGCCACGGAGATCGCCTTGATGACCGCCTTCCTGCTGATGAACGGGGCTGATCAACTGCTTGCCTCGCGGGGAGCCGAGCACTATATCGTGGCGGGCGCTTTTCCGATCAGCGGTCTGCTGACACCCTTGTTGGATGGACTTTCGAACACATCGTTGATCCTGGTCGAGCGCATCTGCTGGTGGTTCCACATCATCGGCATCCTGGCCTTCCTCAACTACCTGGTGGTGAGCAAACACTTGCACATCCTGCTGGCCTTCCCCAATGTGTGGTACAGCACCTTGCGGCCGAAGACCGAGCTGGTGAACATGCCGCGCGTTACCGGTGAAGTGAGGAGCATGTTGGATCCCTCGGTGCAGCCACCGACCGTGACAGCACATACCGTGGCCGGCGTGGAAATGACCGAGCGCTTCGGAGCGAAGGATGTCTTCGACCTCTCCTGGAAGCAACTGATGGACGCCTACTCCTGCACCGAGTGCGGGCGATGCACCAGCGTGTGCCCGGCGAACCTCACCGGCAAATTGCTCAGTCCGCGCAAGATCATGATGGATACCCGCGATCGCGCGGAGGAAGTGGGCAAGGTGATCGACGCGAAGAGCAAGTGGGAGGACGACGGCAAGAGCCTGCACATGCGCATCACCGAAGAGGAGTTGTGGGCCTGCACCACCTGCAACGCATGCACGGAGGCGTGCCCGGTGAACATCGATCCAGTGGGCATCATCACAGACATGCGCCGCTACCTGGTGATGGAAGAAAGCCGCACGCGACCGGCTCTCACCAGCATGTTCACCAACGTGGAGAACAACGGTGCGCCCTGGGCGTTCGGACCGGACCAGCGGATGAAATGGACGGAACAGTGATCCCATGAACGAACCGCTGCACATCCGGACCATGGCGGAGTACACCGCCGCTGGCGAAGTACCCGACGTCCTGTTCTGGGTGGGTTGCGCTGGGAGTTTCGATGATCGTGCGCGGAAGATCAGCAAGGCGTTCGTGCGGATCCTGAACGCTGCGAAAGTGAAGTTCGCCGTGCTCGGCCAGGAGGAATCCTGCACGGGTGATCCAGCACGACGTGCGGGCAACGAGTTCCTTTTCCAGATGCAGGCGCTCAACAACGTCACCGTGCTGAACGGCTATGGGGTGAAGCGTATCGTAACGGCCTGCCCGCATTGCTTCAACACCTTGAAGAACGAGTACCCCGCAGTGGGCGGTTCCTATGAGGTGATGCACCACACCCAGTTCATCAACACACTTTTGAAGGAAGGGCGGATCAAAGTGGAAGGCGGCAACTTCAAAGGGAAGCGCATCACCTTCCACGATCCGTGCTATCTGGGCCGTGGCAACGGTGAGTACGAAGCCCCGCGTGAAGTGCTTTTGAAATTGGACGCCGCCTTGGTCGAGATGAAGCGAAGCCGTGCCAACGGGCTGTGCTGCGGTGCGGGCGGCGGACAGATGTTCAAAGAAGCCGAGCCCGGCACAAGGGAAGTGAACATCGAGCGCAGCGAGGAAGCGCTAGGCACCGCCCCGAACGTGATCGCCGCAGGATGTCCTTTCTGCAACACCATGCTCACCGACGGGGTGAAGCACTTCAACAAGGAAGGCGAAGTGCAGGTGAAGGACGTGGCGGAGCTGATCGCCGAGGCGGGGGATCTATAGCCGACTAACGGGTCAATCCACCAAGAACCGCCAGGAGCGGAATGCACCATCGAACTGCATCGTCACCAAGTAGATGCCTGTATTGAGGTCACTGAGGTGCACGGAAGGGGTGGTGCCCTGGACATATCCCTGCCAGACAACGCGCCCCACGGCGTCTTGGACCTTCAACCGGGCATTGTGCGAAGATCCGTTCCCCGTGATCCGCAGTTCACCCGATGGCCGATCGAACTGCACGGAGATATCCATGACGTCGATTTCCGCGTCCACGGCAGTGGGCATCCCATTGGCAAGCTTCACCACCCAGCCATCCGCCATCAGGTGGTGGCCCACCACGTCGCCATCGCTCGAATAAGCGGTACCTCCGAGGAGGCAAGAGCCATCGGCACCGTGACATACAGCCCAGGCATTGTCCAGTCCGGATCCGCCAAGGGACAGTTGCCACAGCAGTGAACCGGCGGAATCCAGCTCGGAAATCCAGGCGTCGTAATTCCCATGGTTCCCCGTCACATCCCCATCGTTCGATGCCACCGTACCTGAGACGAGGATGCCACCATCACCCCCGACCGTGGCCGACCATGAGTTGTCCCGTTCCGATCCCCCAAGGCACTTCTGCCATTCGATATTGCCCAGGGAATCAAGTTGCACGACCCAAGCGTCATGTTTATGATATCCATCGAACCCATAATGCCAGCCCGAGACATCACCGTCGTCCGAATTAGTTTGACCGGCGACCAGCCAACTAGCGTTCTTCATTGCGCTTATCGAGTAAGCATATTCGCCGCGCGATCCACCCAACATTTTTTGCCACAGAACCTGTCCGGTGCTGTCTAGTCTTACCACCCAGGCATCACCGCCGCCGTGCGTACCTGAAGCATCGCCATTGTTCGAATCGCAGATCCCACCGACCAGACAGCCGCCATCCGCTAATAACTCCATGCTGAACCCATGATCGTCACCCGTCCCACCAAGGGCATTGGTCCAAAGCACATTCCCATTGGGATCCAGCTTCACCACCCAATAGTCGTACAGCGGGAACCCTAAGGAGTTGTAACCAGGATGCCAGTCCACCACATCGCCATCCTCGGAGATCGTGCGTCCGCATGCCAGATACCCTCCATCTGGGGTTTGCCGAACCGCATAGGCGACCTCATGTCGCGATCCTCCGAACGATCGTTGCCATTGCAGATCACCGGTGGCGTCCACCTTGAATAGCCACATATCGTTCATGCCGTGGTTCTGTGTCAGATCGCCATCGTCGCTTCCGCTGGACCCAGCAACTATGAATCCCCCATCAGCGGTCAGATCGATCGCTTGAGCGCGTTCACCGCTGGTTCCACCATAAGTCCGTTGCCACTCGATGTTGCCACCTTGATCGAGCTTGACCAGCCAGGCGTCCGACCATCCATGGTTCATAGTGACATCGCCATCCGCCGACATGGTCATGCAGGCGAGGATATATCCCCCGTCGGGGGTTTCCAGCACATCGTTCACTTCGTCGTCGGCACTTCCTCCAAGGCAGCGTTGCCATTCGATCTGCGGTTGTGTCAGGCAGCGCGATGCCAGAACGGCCATCAAGACGAGGAGGGATGCACGGCTTGTCATGAGAAAGACGTAAGTGAGCGCAGCACCGAAGCTAAATGCGGATGGAACGCCGATCCACTGGCGCAGGTGGAGTTATCCACGCGTCCATGTCGCGTGGATCGCGCCCTACTGCCCCAACAACACCTTCACCGCCGCCTCCAACTGCTGGTCGCGTCCCTTGCTCACCAGGCCGGGCTCCAACGCTTGTTTCACATCGGGTTCCAACTGCGTGTTCTCCATGAAGTTCCCGGCGTTGTCGATCATGCCCACTTGCGGGATGCCGAACACCACACCGCTCTGCATGCGCTCCCACCACACGGCGGTGCCCGTGCCGGGTACTGGCATGCCGACCAGCTTCCCGATGCCTAGCGCCTTGTAGGTGACAGGGAAGAGGTGCGCATCGCTGTAGTTGCTTTCGCCCATCACCACGGCGCTGGGTTTCTGCCATTTGAACTGCGGTTCGGTGCCGAGCTTCTGGCCGCGCGGTTCCATGCGCATGTAGGTTTTGCCGGCAAGGAAAGTGGCCAGATCATCGTGCAACCAACCGCCGCCGTTGAATCGGGTGTCGACCACGAGACCATCCTTGTCGTGGTAGCGGCCCAGGGCTTCATCGTAGACCCGGCGATAGGAGCGATCGTTCATGCCGCGCACATGCACATAGCCGATACGTCCGCCGCTCAAGCTGTCCACGATATGGCGGCAACGCTCCACCCAACGCTGATAGAGCAGTTCGCCTTCATCGTCCAGGGAGATCGGTTTCACGGTCTCGTCCCAGCGTTCCTTCTTGATCGGATCGTAAAGGCTGAGCAGCGTCGGCTTTCCTGTTCTGCGGTTGAGGAGGCGGGCATGATCCTCCTGCGGGGTGATCGCCTGTCCGTCGATCTTCTCGATCACCACACCGGCTTTGATACGGGAACCTTCCTTCACCACGGGGCTCTTATCGATCACCTCCTCCACCCGCAGGCCGTTCAAGGTCATGTCGTTCGCGAACAGCAGGCCTAAGGCGGCGGTCTCGTCGCCGTGCTCCGGCTCATCGTAGAAACGCCCGCCGGTGTGTGAGGCGTTCAGTTCGCCCAGCATCTCGCTGAGCAGTTCCGCGAAATCCCAGTTGTTGTTGATATAAGGAAGCATGCGCGCGTACTCCGCCTTATACAAAGCCCAGTTCACGCCCTGCAGGTCGGCGCGGTAGAACTTCTTCTGCACCTGGCGCCAGACGTGTTCGAAGAGATAAGCACGCTCCAGGTCCTCGTTCAAGGTCATCTCGCCGTTGATACCCACGTTCTTCAATTCGCCTTTCTCGATCTCCACCTTGGCTATGCCGCCGTCCTTATTGAGGAAGAGGAACTTGCCCTCCTTGTCCAATTCGAGCGCGCCGGCATTGCTGGCGTTCATTTTCGCGAGCACCTTGGTCTCGCCGGTGCGTAGTTCGGTCTGCCACAGGTCGTAGCCCTTCTCGAAGCGGGCCAGGTAGAAGAGCTTCTCGCCGTCCTTGGAGAGCACCGCACCCGCCAGATCGCTGGAGTGCATGGTGAGGCGCACTTTGCGCAGTTCCACGTCCTCAAGATCGAACTTCAAGGGCTTGACGGGTCCATCCTTCTTGTCATCCTTCTTGTCCTTGTCGCTCTTGCCATCCTTCTTGTCCTTCTTCTCCTCTTCCTCCTTCTTCTTCTTGTCCTCTTCCTCCTTCAGCAAGGCCGCTTCCTCCTTGCTCAGCTTGAAGCGATCGAAGGCTTCCTGGTCGAGGAACAGGGCGTAGGCATCGGCCTGGCCGCCCCAGCTGGCGTGGTTCTTCATGCCATCGCGGGAGCTGTAGAAGAGCATCGCTTTGCCGTCCATGGTCCATTTCGGAAGCCCGCCGCCATATCCGCTCTTGGTGAGGTCGGTGATCACCGGCGTGCCTTCCACGTTCACCAGCCCGCATTGGGTGATCCACTGGTCGGGATGCAGGAACTCCACCAACAGCCACTTGCTGTCCGGGCTCCAGCTGAAGAACTGATCGCCATCGGCGTAGCTGTAGTTCTTATCGCCCGGCATGATCGTGCGCACCTGCTTGTTGGCCAGGTCCATCACACGTATCGCGCTGCGTTCCTCCAAGTAGGCCACTTCCTTCCCATCGGGCGAATAGGCCGGTTGGAACTCCTCGGCCGGGGTGTTCAAGAGCGCTTCTTCTTTCAGCAAGGTGGCATTGAAGAAGTACTGCTCCTCTTTGCGGACGATGGTACTTGTGTACAGGTCCCAACTGGCATTGCGCTCTGTGGCGTAGAGCAGTGTGCGGCCATCCGGGCTGAAGGAGACCGATCGCTCCTGCTCGGGTGTGTTGGTGATGCGGCGGGTGGTGCCCTCGGCCACGGAGGTCACGAACACTTCCCCACGATGGACGAACGCCACCTCCTTTCCGTTCGAGGAGAGCGCGATCTCGGTCACGTCGCCTTTTACGGGAACCGTCCGCACTGGATTGTAGCGACCATCGGCAGCGATACGCACGCTCACTTTCGCAGGCGTTGCGCCATCGGTCATGGTGTGCAGTTCGCCCTGGTAGCTGAAGCAGAGGATGCCGTTGTCGCTCCGGCTCAGGTAGCGCACAGGATGGTCCTTCAAGAAGCTCACCTGGGTGGATGTGCCACCGGCCACGGGCATCTTGTGGATGTTGTAGCTGCCTTTCTCCTCTGTGAGGAAGTACACCGTGCTGCCGTCCTGCGTGAACACCGGATTGCGGTCCTCTCCAACGAACGTGGTGATCCGCTTGAACTCTTTGTTCCCCACAGCGTAGGTCCACACGTCGCGGGTGACGGAGGAAGTATGGTGCTTGCGGAAATTGTCCTCGTAGCCCTTCCGGTCGTGGAAAACGAGCATTGTGCCCGAAGCATTGAACCGCGCGCTCTGTGCGGGAACGGTGAGCACTTGTTCGGCCCGTCCGCCCGTGATGGGTACAGTGTAGAGTTCTCCCAGGCCGCCGGTGGGGAAGAGCTGGCAGTTCGCGTCGTCGAGCCGGTTGCTGTAGAAGAGCACCTTGCTGTTGTCCGGGGTGAAGTCGGTCGGCGTGTCCCAGTTGGAATGGTGGGTGAGGCGTGTCGCCGTGCCGCCGGTGCTGGGCATCACGAACACGTCCCCGTTCCCGTAGCGGTTGCTGCTGAAGGCGATCCATTGCCCGTCATGCGACCAGACCGGAGCGCCATCCAAGGCTTCGTGGGTGGTGAGCAGTACGGCATCGCCCCCGGCGGCAGGCACACGCCACAGGTCGCCCTGATAGCAGAACACGATGGTGGATCCATCCGGGCTTATCGCGGGTTGCCGCAGCCAGAGCGGCGCTACTTGGGCGGAGGCGAGCAAGGCGAACAGCCCGAGGGCGAAGGTGGCGAGGGAACGTGGCATGGGAATGGTGCGTAGTAGGGGGCACGAAGAAAAGAACAGGAGGGCTGTTCACAACTACCCGAGGGACGGTCCGGTGGACGGGATCCCTTGCCAACTTTGCGCGGCCCCCATCTATTCCTCTTCGCACCATGGACATGAACACACTTGCGGAACAGAAGGTGAAGACGCTGCAGGACATGCCTGCGCACGCGCGTGTGTGGATCTACAAGACCGCGCGGGACCTGGGGCAGGCCGAGCAGAAACTGATCCGCGAGCGCGGAGCGTTGTTCACAAGCACTTGGGCCGCACATGGCGCGGCACTGGACGCTTGCGTGGATGTGCTCGAGGACCGGTTCGTGGCCGTGGCGGTGGATGAGGTTCAAGCACTGGCCAGCGGATGTAGCATCGATAAGAGCGTGGGCTTCATCAAGCAATTGGAGATGGACCTGAACTTGATGCTCACCGATCGCATGGTCGTGGTGTTCGAGCACGATGGTGGGGTCCACAGCACGCGATTGCAGGATCTACCGGCGCTGATCGCGGAAGGCGAGTTCACCTTGGATACGATCGTTTTCGATGATCTTGTGAGCACTGTAGGTGAGCTTCGTGACCGTTTCCGCGTCCGGCTGGCGGATAGCTGGATGAACCGTTTCCTTTCTTGAAGAGATCATGAACAGGGTCTCAGGGATCCTTCCACACCGGAAGGCCGGGTGTGGGAACCTTGCGCTGGATGTCCGCACGATCGATGGGCCGCTCCTGTTGGCGCCAGGTGAAACCGGGTAGCATCAACTCTTCCGTCGGTGCCTTTTCCAAAGGGTAGAGCACCGCGTCCGGTTGGGTGAGGAAGCTGACGGAACTTACTTCACCGTCCGCCACGCGCACGAGGATCCGGCTGCAGTCCGCGCGGTTCACGCCCACGATGCGTTTCACACTGTCCTGGGTCTCCTGGGCGTAGTAGACCGTGCGGGCGTTGCCTTCGGTGATCAGATGGTCCAGTTCGTTGTTCACGAAGTAGCCGGTCATCGTAGTGCCCACCACTTGATCGAAGTGTATGCTGTCCACCAATGAGGTCATGAACGCGTTCCCGTCGGCGTAGAGACGATGCACATGCCCATCGACCAGCGCGATGCGGATATGGTCGCCGGTGATCTGGTCCTTGCCGCTCCATAGCACCGGCTCGTGGAACATGCGGATCATGCTGTCGGTTTCGGCGTAGATCAATGTGTCGCACACGCCTTGCAGGTCCTTTTTGAAGAAGCGCACGCTCTGTCGCGCTGTGATGCGGCGCGCACCACCGGCCGTGTCGGGAGCGGCGAAGAGACTGTCGGCGTGCATGAACAGGGTGTCGCTGTCCGAGCGCATCAACAGTTCGGCATGGCCGGTGACGTAGGAGCGCTCGCTGCGCTGGTCGTAGCGACCATGGTCGCCGAGGACGGTGGTACCGTTCGCGGTGTCGGTGGCTACCACGTGTCCCCAAGCGAGACCGACGCCCACTTCTCCATCGTAGTGGACACTATCGCCCTCCAGTTCCTGTCCGTCCGTGATCACCCTGGCGCGTTGGGTGAAGTCGGCCTTCCGTGTGCGGGTGTCGTAAGTGCCGCGCACACATTCGATACGCGACGTTTTCAGTGTGATCGTGGTGGGGCCGAAGAATTCCGCGACACCGGTGGCGGTGTGGTAGTGCAACGTATCGCTGGTGATGGTGCGTTCCGGATGACGCAACACCACATCGCGGCTGAAGACGAAGCGGCGTGCGTCCGAGAGATAGGTGCCCACACGGCTCGTCAACGTATCCCCTTCGGCATGGCCCACAATGGTGCCCCCGCCACTGTAGGTCGCGGACTTGTTGCGCAGGTCATAGACCAATGCGGGTGTGCGCAAGGTGGTCCCGGGATCCACCATCACCACATCCCCATCGAGCGTGGCGGTGCGTTCCTTTCCGTCGTAGTCCAGGCGTTCGCCGGTGATGGTGAGCGTGTCGCCCTGCACGATGCGGATATGGCCATAGGCCTTCACCGTGCGCTCCTGGTAGAGCCAAGCGCTGTCGCACTGCATCACGGCATCCTCATGCCGGAAGCGCACATTGCCTTGCAGGCGTTGCACACCGGGGGCCACTTCTTCCTCGAACTTCCAAACGTCGGCATTGAGCACTTCGATACGGGCCGCTTCCTGGCAGGGCGAAAGGATGGAAGTGAGCACGAACGTCATCAGCAGCGCGGACCGCATTGACGCGGTGCGCGGCGAAGACCATGCCGTGCGCGGGGAGGGGAGCATGTCCACGAAGGTCGTGCGGCGCGGCTCAGTTCAAGCTGATGCCGGGCAGCTTGCGCATCTGGCGGTAGTGAACGCTCAAGTTCTCGAGCAGCTTCCGGATGCGTTCATCGGCCGCAGCGGTGTCCTTGCTGATCTCGCGCCCTTGCGCGCGCAGCAGCATCACCCCATACAGCCCGGTGAAACAGAGTTCCACGATGCCGCGATCATCCTCTTCGTGGTCCACCTGGCGGCCGAGGGCCTCGATGTCCTCTTTGGCGTCCGTGTACAGGCTCACATAGAGGGGTTCCTCCATCACGTTGATCAACGCGTGGTGCAAAGCCTCCAGATCGGTGAGGGCTTCGAGCACTTCGCTCAGGTGGCCATGGCGCGTGAGCCCTTCTTTCACCATGCGTTCGGCCAGGGCCACGTACCATGCGTAGGCGTTCGCTTTCTGCTCCGCATCGCCATCCATGGGATCCACCAGCGTGGCGCGGATGGACGCCGGATCGAATTTGGTGGCGCGGAGCACATCCTCCAGGTGCCACATGCGGACCATGTAGCCGGCCACGTTCTCCTGCCGCTCTTGGTGCAGCCGGTCCATCATGGCGTCTTAGCGGCCGGGGTTTTGTTGGCGCGGTGCCGGGCGTTGAGGTCGGCGATCACGCGCGGGGTGAGGTCCAGGGCCGGATTGCCCACCCAGATCTGCCCACCGCTCTGCACACTGAAGATGAAATCATGCTTGCCCGTTCTGTTGTACTCAGTGAGGTAGTCCATGATCTCTTTGCTGATCTCTTCCAGCATGCGCACCTCCATTTCGGCCATCTGTTCCTCACCGCGCGCTTGCATGCCTTGTATGCGGCCCATCAGGGCCTGCACCTCCTGTTCGTCGGCCTGCACCTCGGCCTTGGTGCTGTACGTGTGGTCCTTGTTCATGAGGGCCTCGTAACGGGCCTGGGACTTGGCCATTTCCTGTTGCAGGCCATCCTGCAGGCGCTTGCCTTCGCTGCGGAAGGCGTTGCCGCGTTCCTTCACCAGTTCATAGCGTTCCTGCACGCTGTCCATGAAGAAGAACGCGATCTTGGCGTTGACCAGTGCGGCGGTATCAAGGGTGGCCACGGGCGTGCTGTCCGAGGCTTCCGGAGCCACCTCGGCCGTTCCGTTCGTAGACGTGGACGTGTTGCGGCCCCAAAGGGTCCAGGCGAGCAGTGCGCTGAGCACAACGTTCCAAACAATGAGCAGCAGGCCGAGGTTCTTGTTCATAGGGGGATAAAAAGAGCGCCCCGCTAGCGGGGCGCTCCAAAGGTAGTATCCGGAGGAACTAGGGAGCGACCACCAGCTTGCCGGTATACACGCGATCGCGGCCGCGCACTTGGTAGAGGTAGGATCCCGCAGCAACCCCGAGCAGATCTACAGTGGCCCGATCCGCCTGGTCCAGGCGCCAGCGGCGCACCAACGCACCGCTCAGGTCCACGAGCACCAGGTCCGCACCGGCGTTCCCGTAGCCACTGATGATCACCTTGTCCGAAGCGGGGTTCGGCATAACGGAGAGCGAACTGCCCTGCAGTTCTTCCAAACCGGCGATCACATCAAGGGTCACACACACGGTGTCGTCCGCGGCGATCTGGTCACTGTTCCATGCGGTCCAGGCACAAAAGTTCCCGGTTACCGTCGCCAGGGGAAGGAAGGGTTGGCTGAAGGTGAAGAGCACCGAATCGCCGGGAGCCAGGGTGCCGGTGAAACTCTGGCTCACCACCGGTTCGCCGGTGAATTGATAGTTCACCGGGAAGTTGCCCGCCGTTTGATTGCCCATGTTCTTCACCCAGGTGCGCACAATGGTGGGTTGCGACACGTCCGCACCATCCACCAGGCCGAAGAAACCGACACAGCCCACATCGTTCACGGGTAATTGTTCCACGCGCAAGCCCAGGTGGAAGTCGGTGGTTTCGCGGTCGCGGTATTCGGCCCAGACCCCATCCAGCACTTCATAGGTGCGCAAGCTGAAGGGCGGCACATTGTCCTGGGCGATGTTCACGTTGTTGCCTCCCATGTACCACTGCACGAAGAGCCCGCCCTCGGTCCACAGGAAGGCGTTCGCCAGGTCGTAGGTGTGATCGCCCGCTGCGGCATCCACCGCCTGCACGAAGATGGAATCGAGCACGGTGCCAGGACCGCCATTGGGACCGTTGTCATCGAGCACCTTCATGTACATGCCCGAGGGCAACAGGTTGCTGAGCACGCGGATCGTGGTACCCGTAACATAGCACGGATAGTACGGCGCGCGATCGATATGCACGCCCACGCCGCCATTGCCCCCGTCCCAGCCGATGCCGACGCCATCATCGCCCCCGCCGTGCCAACGTGCCAGGCTGATCGCCGACGTAGTGTCGTACACGGCCAGTTCCTGGGTCCGTGTATTGTTTGTGGTGACCAGCTCGTTCGCGATACCACTTATGGTGACCACGTAGCGATGCGTGCCCGCACCGGTGGGCGCGAAGGCGATGGGGAAGGTGATGAGCGAATCAACGCCGGGGCCCATCTGGCTGATGGTGACCTGATCGCTCACCACCAATTGGTTGCTGCTGTTGTACACCTGCGCGAGGGTGATCACGTCGTTCACCAGTTGGTTCCCGGTGTTGCGTATGTCCACCACCAGCGGATAGTCCGGGCCGTTGCGCTGCAGGCTCTGGCCACGGCTGCCCTCGGCGCCGATCCACTCCACCGCTACATCGGTGATATCGAGCAGCGGAGTGACCGGGGCGTAGTATCGGATGGCGTAGTTGGATACCGGATAGATATCCGCGGAGTGCTGTAGGCCGATATCGCCGCTCACGCTCTCGATGCCGATGAGCAGGTCGTTGTTCTGGCTGATCCCGGTCTGCTCCAGTACCTGCACGGTGATGGTGCTGTCCACCTTGTTCAGGATGATCTGGAAGCTGTTGCTGCCGGTCCAACTGGGGGCGACGGAACTCCAGAACGGCACGTTGATCCAGCTGAAGATGGTGGTATCGGGCGCGTCGTACACCCAGCACTGGCCGATGTTGCCGGCCCCGAAGAAGTTAAGGTCCGCGGTAAGCGCGGCGATGTAGTCATTGGGACCGCCGGCCAGGGGGATGGTGGGGAAGGGCGAAGCGATGTTGGTGCTGTTGAAGGCGATATAGCCGTTGCTGCCGATCCAGACGTTCTTCACCGTGTACCAGTAGTAAGGCATGTTGGTGCTCATCACGAAGGGGCCCACCACATTGTCGTCCGCCAGGCCCATCACCTGGGTGCCGTTGCCGGTGATGTCGATCCAGTTGAAGATCGGCCCATCGGGCTCGTTGCTGTCCTTCCAGGTATAGCCATAGGCGTCCGGCCCGCCAAGGGCAGCGCGCGTAAGCAGAGGGAGCAGGAAGGTGAAAAGGGTAAGGGTACGGGTCATGAGCGCAGCGGTTGGGGGATGAAATGTAAGACGCGTGGGACATCCAAGAGCTAACCAACGCAAGTACGTCTTCGCGGGGGTCCGATCCGCCAGCTACTCTTTCACGAACCGCACGGAGGCCTTCTCCGGTCCATCCTCGGCGGAGAACACGTAACTCCCGCTCGCCAGCGAGGACACATCCAACGTCTCTGGTCCAAGGCCATGACCCTGTCCGGTGAGAAGCGTGCGCCCCTGTAGATCGCGGATGCGCCAGGGAGCAGGGCCGAGCCCTTCCACTTGGAGCAGGTTCGCGCAAGGAACGGGAAAGAGGGACAGCGCGGCCGTGCTGGCGGACATGCTGCGCGGTGCGGCGCCAGGCGTATTATCGATCATCACCTGGCATACCGGACCATAGGGACACCACGAGATCCCCCCGTTGAAACTCGGCGCTACCGTTACGTCATAGATGGAGGCGTCCTGGAGGGGAAGCGTAAGCCAATTGAGCGTAAGGCTGCTGCCGTTACTGGCGATCTGCCGCACGAAGCCGCCGCCATCGGTCTCGAAGCGGAAGCGGTAATCCGTGGCGCCGCTGAGGGAGATGGCATGGATCTGATCGGCCGCGCCGAACATGCGCGTAACGCCGCAACTGTAGTTGGGATGTAGTGGTTGGTCCACCAAGCGGGTGGGGGGGCAGGTGGGCGGGGCGTTGAGCACCTTCACCTGGCACACCGCGCCGAAGTTGCCATACACGCCGTTGATCTTGGTGCGCACGGCGAGGTTGAGCAGCACGTTCAGCGGCACGGGGTTGGTCTGCAACCACCCAAAGCGCAGGTAGCACGCATCGTTCGGGTCGGTGTCGCTCCAGCCGTTGTAGAGAATGCCGGTTTGGAAAACCCGTCTCGTATAGGTGCCATTGGGATCGAAGATCCAGAACTGGTAGCCATCGCCGTTGGCGGGGTTCACCGCAGGGTTCGGGGTGGCGATGAAGTAGTCGTTGGTGAGGTAGTCCAGGCGTGAGCAGGAAGCGCTTTGTGACTGCGAGTTCAACGGGCGGTCCGCACCCACGGGGTCGCAGAAACCAAGGTTGTTCATTATAGCGCTGGTGCTTCCGTAGGTGCTGCCGTTGCCGCTGTTGTCGATGACGCGCGCACCGGTGGGCGCTTCCAGGGCGTAGCCGCCGGGATCGATGCCGTCGCCACCGCTATCATGGACCATCAAGCGGTAACAACCACCTACGGTGAGGCAGATGATCTGTTCGTTGTGCGAATGGTCCATGTAGGGACCGCCGTTCGCGACGGGCAGACCGCTCGCCGCGTCGATCACTTCCCAGGTGATCTCGTGGCCATCGTCATCGGTATCCACGATCACCTTCCAATCCGAGCAGGTGCGCGGCGGTGGGGCGCAGACTTCCGGTGGGCCGGCGCCGTTCAGATGCGTCGCGCTCGCGGCTATGAGAAGACCGGCCAGGAGCCAAGAAGGGAGTGCGGAGGCGGCCACGAGGTGGAACGAATGGGCGGAAAAGCAATGGTTCCAGCGGTGACCAAATAGCGCGCGTTTTCAGCGGAGGACGAAGATAAACCTTACAGCGATGCTGTCAAGCCCCGAAGTAGGGGCCGAAGGGAAGCGCGCTTCGAACTTCGTGCAGCGTTGTTGAACACTTCACTTGGACGTCACACCTGACGGTCCGTTCGATCGGTCGAGCGTGTGCCAGGTTCGATCGAGCGCCACTACGGCAACTGCGCGTTCCGCACCGCCGTGGGCACACTCCCCCCGATGTTCTGCAAGAGGATATCGCGATCGTTCGCGCTACCGGCGTACTTCACCTGGCCGTTCATGTTGATGTCCTCTTTGCGGTACTGGCCGCTCAACGTGTTGGTAGGTATGCTACCACCGATCGCGGTGAGGATGGGGTCACGGTCGTTGGCGCTACCGGCGTATTTGAGTTGGCTGCTTGCGTTGACATCGCCCGCCCACAATGCGAGTGGACCGAACATGTCCTTTCGCGCGTCCGTGCCATACGCGGCCGTGGATGCGAGCGAGAGATCCACGGTGACCGCCGTGGCCGAGAGCGCGACCGCGGTCGCCGTCATCGCGCCCAAGTGGTTGCGGTGGCGGATAGCGACATGATAGTTACCGGCGGCCGTAGGCAGGGTCGGCGTGCTTTGACCATCCAGCGCCACCACATCACCATCGCGTTGGAGAAGTGCCGGACGACGCACGGCCACGGTGGCTCCGTTCACCCCGGTGCGCAGTTCGATCAGCACCCAATCCACGATCGCGTCATTGCCAGCAACAGTGAGGACAGTGGGTGCGATCGTGTTCACGCCACCTCCTACGGTTGGTAGGCCCAGCGCGGTGTACGGTTCCGTAAGCGGGAAGCTGGGCAACAAGCGTAGATCATCGCGCATCAGGAGCGAGCGCGCATCCAGCGGCCCTTCCAACAACGCGCGCGCGTTCAAGCGTACCAGCACGCCCTGGCAGGTGCAGGGTGCCACCAGCACATCGTTGAAGGTGTTCGGATCGCCATCGTTGCACGCATTACCGACCGAGGAGAACGTCACGTTCGCATTTGCCACAGCCTGGAGGCCGCAGGCATCGGTCACGGTACAGTTAAAGGTGCCGGCAGTGTCTGTCGCGATGCTCGCTGTGGTCTGCGCACCGGCGTTCCATAGATAGGTGTAGGGCCCGAGGCCGCCCTGACCCACTGCGGTCAGTGTGGTATTGCCCGCGCCACAGACATAGAGCGATCCGGTGATCGTCGCCACGCTGATACCCTGCGTAGTGATGGTCGCGTTCCCTGTGGTAGAACAGCCCAAGGCGTTCGTGGCAGTGACGGTGTAGGCTTGGCTCGGCACATTGATGTTGCTAGCCGTTGGGTTCTGGAGGTTCGCGTTGTTCAAGAAGGTGTTCGGTGACCACGCGTAGGTGACAGGTGAGGCGGAGAACGTGTAGCGCGTGCCGTTCGTCGGCGAACTGAAGTTGTCGTTGTTGGGCACCGTGGTGCTCACCGTACCGCCCACGATCGTGATGCTCTGGAAGTTCGAGAAGTCCACGGTGATCCCTACCGCGATGACGTCAGCCTCGGGGTTCGGCATGGCACCGTACCGGAAGTCGATGCGCCCATCGGCTTCATAGAGCCAGGCCTGGAAAGTGGCGTTCGCGGCGAAGTTCTGGATGTAGCCCGGTAGCGGAACGAACCATTGCACTTTGAGGATGCGGTTGGGCGCGGAGCCGGTCACCACGTATTTGACGTTGCCGTTGGCCCCGAGCATGATGTCCGACCAGAACGGATAGATCTTCGGCGTATTGGTGCTGCTCTGCACGCTCGCGAACGTTTGTGTGGTCGCGGTGCCTCCCCCAAGCAGCATCCAACCGCTCGGGCTCACGCTGAACTGGGTATAGGTGGTGGCATTGAAAGGGAAAGCGAACCCGATATTGAGCGGTGCGGAGGGCGCAGTGCTGTTCGGTGTTGAGAGCGCGGTGATGGCGCCGCTCATCGGATCCAAGGTGCCCGTGGCTGCGGTGAAGGTCAATTGCTTCGCCGGTGTGTATGTTGCTGCGTTCGCGTTGAGCTGCGCGTTGCCGTTCAAGCACGTCGGTGTGGGTGAAACGCCGGTGTACGACATGATCGGTCCGGGCTTCACCACGAGCGTGGTGGTGGCCGGTACAGAAGCGCAACCATCCGCGGTGGTGGTGATGAGCGTGTAGACGCCATCGGCAGCGAGCTGCACAGCAGGCACCGCAGGACTGAGCGCCGCGCTACTGAAATTGTTCGGTCCGGTCCAGGCATGGGTGAGGCCCGTGGTGCTGGTGCCGGTGAGCTGCGCGGCGGTATTCGTACAGGTGGGCCCGTTGTTCGCGGCCGTGGCGACAGGCAGCGGTGTGACCGTGACAGCGAAAGGCGTCGTCACGTTCGTGCCTCCGCCCGAGGAACAGGTCGTAGTGACCTGGTAGTACGTGGTGACGGCCTGGACGCCGGTGTTCTGCACGATGTCCGTTCCCAGGACCGTGTTGAACGGACCGCCAGGCGCGGTCGAGGAACGCCATTGGTAACTGAGACCGAGATCCGTGCTTCCGTTGGAGAAGCTCAACTCGCGCCCGGCGTTCGCGCACACGTTGCTCTGCCCGGAGATCGTTCCAGCCGGAGGCGTTCCACCGCACTGGGCCCGGGCCGTGAAGTTGCCTGCGTCCGCACCGATGTCGGTAGGAGTGAGCCCGGAGCGTGTCTGCCCGTCGAAGTCCTGCGCAACAGTGCTTGCATTCACACCTTGCCCTTCCGCGAACGAGGCCGGTGATGCGGCGATGTGCAGATCAGGAACGGAAGCGGTAGGTGCTACGAAGCGCGCGTCGCCGCTCACGCTGGCCTGATCTCGGTTTGTGGCGGTGCGCCATTGCTGCATGGTTTTGTACGCCACCAAGGCATAGCGGCCGAGCGATCCGGAATTGCCCGTGGCGAGCAGCAGGTTGTTGTTGCAGTCGAGGCCCGTGGTGCTTCCGGAAGGCAGGGTGATCGCGAAGTGCGATCCGGTGGATCCCCCACTGCTCCGGGCATTGACGAGGATGTTGTTGCGATAGTTCTTGAAGCCCGTTCCGCTCGCGCCGCTCAGGCCGAAGCTGCCGCTCGAACCCGTGAGCGCCGTGCCAGCGATGTACACGCTGTTGTGGAAGGCCGAGTGCACCGAGCTGGTCGACTCACGGATCCCTACGATGACCGCTCCAACGGATACACTGTGGCCCAGGGCGATCATATTGTTGCTCACGGTGCTGGATCCCTGCGGCACGTCGATACCCACGATGCTGCCCGCATCGCTGGACACGTTCAGGTTGTAGATGAGGTTCTCGCTCACACCGTTACCACCGGTCCCGCTGCGGTAGCAGATGCCGATCACCTCCTTCGGGTTGACATCGGCCGTGTGCGTATTGCGCAGTCCATGGATGGTGTTCCCCGCTACGAAGTGGTTTCCCGCGAGCACGAGGATGCCGATCACCGAGGCGTTCACGCCCGTGGAGGCAGGCACCGCAGCGGACATGTTCCTGATCACGTTGCCGGTGAGGGTGGCACTGCCTCCGTTCACCTTGATCCCGCTCATGTATGTTTCCAGGCTCGTGCTCACATTTGTGATGGAACCGTCCATCGTTCCGCCGATCGTGTTGCCCGTGGCCGTCCAGTTCCCCAGGCTGGCCTGCAATGCCGTGAAGCGCAAGTGGGAGGTCCCCACCTGGCAGAGAGTGATCCCGCCGATGTTGTTGTTGTTCGAGGTGAAGGGGCTGGTGCTGTTGCAGATGATGCCCAGCACATCGCTCACATCCGGCGAGTTGGAGGTAACGGAGATCGAACCGGTAGTGGTGAGGCTTCCGATGGTGTTGCCATTGCACACCGCCAGACCCAGGCGTATGAAGATGCCGACGAAGGGTCCGGCTGCGTTCGCATAGAATGGGCGGGCGTAGATGTTGTAGCCCGCGATGGTGTTGGAGGAGATGTTCGAGGCGACGGTGGTGCCCACCTCGAAGATCTCGATCCCCTTCACGATGGGATTGGAGTAGGCGTTCGAGTTGATGGCATAGACCCCTGTGCCCGTGCTGGAGGCGTAGCCGATCGTATTGCCTGTGATCTGAAAGTTGTTGCCCGTGGTGCCGACCAAGATCCCATGATGATCTCCATTGTTGCCCCCGTTATAGGTGCGGCTGGCGGTCTGGTAGAGGCGATTGTTCGAAATGGTCCAATCCGTGTTGCCCACGCTCACAAGAATGCCGGTACTGCTGGTTCCGTCAGCGAAATAGTCGAAGATGTTGCACTGTGTGACCGTGACCCCGCTATTGAAGATCGCCGCCGTTCCAGTGGAGCCCTGGGCGAAAACGTGATGCTGTGCCAGCCCGGCCGCGGTCGGGCCCAGGTCGCATAGACTGATGGTGTTGCCATCGTTCCCACTGCTGATGCCACCCATGATCATAACGGTCGCGCTTAGTCCGTTACTGACCTGTGTGGATGAACCACGGAGCGAGCAGCGCGTGATCAGATTGTTCGACGCGTCGTTGACCAACCGGATCGCGGCGGTGTTCGCGGTCGAAGCATTCGAGGTGTTCGAGATGGTGAGTGCGTTGCCCGCGCTGTTCAGCCCGTCAATGGTGACCAGGTCGGCGCCCGAGAGATCGATCACCGGCGTTCCTGCAAGTTGCCCGGTGATGGTGCGCGCCGCTCCTCCGTTCGGTTTGATCAGCACCGAGGTCCAGGTCCCGGCGTTCAATACCGCCGGTTGCGTTTCGGTAGTGCTCGCATTGATGTTCACCATGATCGTGCTTCCCGTTTGCGCACCGCCGTTCAATGCAACGAACGCCGCGCGCAACGTGGTGTAGGAGCCGTTCCCGCTAAGCGCTCCGGACACCACTACGTTCTGGGCGGAGAGCACGCAAGAGAGCACGAAGGCGCTCGAGACGAAAGCGAATCGCAACCCACTTGGGACGCGCATGAGGCTGGAAGGATGTGATGTGGTGATCGACCGGAAGGGATAAAATGCCATGTGCGCGTTCGAAAGGATATGATCAAATATCGGTGGATCGCGCGATCCGATCACCGTCTCCGACGGAAGCGGATCCAGGAGCGGGCACTTTGGCCAAGGCGTTGCCCTTGGTGAGAGGATCGGGAGGGCTTGAGGGGCTTACGGCAACTGCGCGTTCCGTACCGCCGTAGGCACACTGCCCCCGATGTTCTGCAAGAGGATATCGCGATCGTTCGCGCTGCCGGCGTATTTCACCTGCCCGTTCATGTTGATGTCCTCTTTGCGGTACTGGCCGCTCAACGTATTGGTGGGTATGCTACCACCGATCGCGGTGAGGATGGGATCGCGATCGTTCGCACTGCCAGCATACTTGAGTTGCTTGTTGAAGTTCACATCACCGGCCCAGAGCACTTGTGCGGGGAAGGTGCCTGTGATGGCTTTGCGCGCATTGGTGCCATAGGTGTTGGTGGATGCCAATGTGAGGTCGACGCTGGTGGACGAGTTGCTGAGCGGAACACCGGTCAGCGTCATTGCGCCCAAGTGGTTGCGGTGGCGAACAGCCACATGGTAGTTGGCGGCAGGTGCGTTGAAGGCGACGGGAGAAATTCCATCGGGGGCCACCACATCGCCATCGCGTTGCAGCAACGCACAACGAGACTCCACCACGGTGGCGGGGGTAGCGGTGTTGCGCAGTTCCACCAGTACCCAATCCACCACGGCATTACCACCGGTAATGGCCAGCACCTGTGCGGTGGTGGCCTCACCGCCACCGCCCACAAACACGTAGCCGAGCGCGGTGTAAGGTTCAGCTAGGGGCACGAGGCTGGCACTGCGCAGGGCATCGCTCATCAAACCGGTGGTGCTGTTGTAAGGGCCTTGCAGCGCTGCGGAAAGGTTGAGGCGCAGTTTCAAGGTGGCGGGCTGCTGGTAGCCTTGCGTGACCAGCCCTCCTGGAACCGTGCCCGAGCCGATGACCGGCTCGCCCACGGACCAGCTCACGGAACCGCCGGGTACAGCGCCGGTGCCGCCGCCGGTGGAGAAGAGGGTTTGGGCGGAGACAACCTCGGCGAGCATCAGCGCTGCGCAACATGCAGTGCCGCTGATCCATCGCGAAAAACGCTGATCCATCGCCAAGGTGTTCGATGTGCTTTCCATAGTCAATTGCAGGATTGGATACGACCGATAAAACTGGTGCCAGATGCCGCCTTGAACCCCGGTTTCAAGGAGACAGCAACCCCCGCTTGGTAAGTGACCGCACTTCCTGCTGGCACAATGCCTTGGGAGCCGATCGCACCTTGGGCATTGTAAGTGCCAGGAACAATGTTGTTGGGTCCATGGTTCACGAAGAAGTTGCACGCGTTGTTCTGCCCATTGATAAGCAGCGAGTAGGGCTGTAACCCACCACTGACCGAACCTTCCGCATTCACATACACATCATATGTGCCCGCTGGGATCCCCGAACGGTACACCATTTCCACGTTGTCCTTGTCGTTGTCGCCGTGCACGGCATTGGCGTCCGGGTTGGCCGTGTCCAGCACAAAGGGGAAGTACGTGACGCCTCCAGGGCCGATCACCCGGAGGTCCAGGTCGTTCACCAGTTTGGCGGTCGGGTCGTTGTGAACGGATGTATTGGTGCCAGCCACATCCGTGTAGCATAGCGTAACACGGAACGCGCCGGTGGTGTTGAAGCTGTAGACGTATCCTGTGTTGCCCGGGAACTCCAGAATGCGACTGGTCTGCACGCCGTTCCAGGCCACATCCTCATTGATCACGCGACCGCATTCGCTCGCGTTGAGCAGGCCCCAGCCATAGGTGACATCCGGCCCCGGGTTGCCGAGGTCAGCGGCAGTGTGGATCGCCAACCCTTTCAAGGTGGCGCTGCGCATGAACAAGCCCACGTTCCCATTACGTTTTTCATACGCTTCTTGCATCAGCAATAAGGACCCGGCCACGTTCGGTGAGGCCATCGATGTACCTGTATAGGTGTCGTACGCGCTGTTGGAACTTGATACTGCGCTGTACAGGTCCGTTCCTTTCCCACAGATATCGGGCTTTACGCGGCCATCATCCGTCATCCCCCTGCTGGAACTGGGATTGATCGTGGAGTTCGCCTGCAGATTCCCGACCGTGAGCGCGTTCTTGGCAATGGCCCTATCCGATATGTTGCATCGTTGTGTGCCATCCCCTGCCGGATGCAGCGCCGGGTTCCACGATACCGGTGTGCCTGAGGAGCCGTCCCTTACTGTGGACCCCGAACTTGGATTACTTGTGTTATCGTTCCCTGCTGCGACCACCGGGAGGTAGAACGGAGCAGATGCACACGTCAGATCCGTAGCTCGGGCAATGTCATCGTACCGGCCCTGGCCCGGATCATCGCCGCCGGCGACGAACTGTGCCGCACCCCCGTTCCACTGCCACAGGTTATCCGTCCACCGGTATCCGTAATCGATCCCATAGGAGTGGTTGGATACCAGCAGGTTCAATGGGCTCCCTGCGGACGCGGCCATTTCAGCCTGATCGTTGTCCCAATTGAATTGGAACAAGCTGGCTTGAGGAGCCATGCCCCGCGAGGTTGTGGCACCGGGTGGGGAGCCGATCAACGTGCCCGCTACGTGTGTCGCATGGTCACCAAGAGGCGATTGGGCGTCGCCGTAGAACAGCCTTCCTACAAGGTCTTGGTGGGTACTGCGCGCATGGTTCTCATCCCACTCACCCATCCACATGTTCAGCCCTTGAACCCCCATATTATTCCGGAGTGCGATGGTTTGGGTCAACCCGGCGGCGGCATCATTGCTGGTCGAGTAGTACAACGGCCGACCATCCTCTCCGATGTACTGAAGTCCTTCTATAGGCCAGCCCTTCTCGCGCGCGATCCTGAGCGCCTCCACGTGGGCTATCCAATACCTGCTGCTGTCTTCCTTCGCGAGGCGCTGCAAGGCTTCATCATTCGTATTGGCCCGGATGTAGGTCTTGTCCTTTTGAGCAAGCGCTGCAATGGGCTGCGCGATCGCGAAGGCGACAAGAAGCACTAGTGCGACGGTCTTCATGTTGAAGTAGGCTTTGGGGGGATGGGTCCGACGTTCACTTGCTTCCGCCAACCATGGCCTCCAAACGTGTGATGCGTTCTGACATCTCTCGCTTCAGCGCTTCCACTTCCTTCTCCTTGGCGATGGCATGCAGGGTGAGTTCCTCCACCTTCTCCAGCAGGATCTTGTTCAGTTCACCCAAGCCCACGCCGTTCAGTTCCACCTCGCAGGCACTGGGCACATTGGGCAGGTGGCCGTTGGCGGCGATGTAGGCCTCCACTTCGGCCAACGGCATCAGGCGATAGTCCTGCTCGAAAACGTAATCCGGGAATCCGGCAAGCGTGACCTCCACCTCCTTGCAAGTGATCTTGCCGTTCACCGCGAGCTTCGACTGGGGGGTGGTGGTGCCGATGCCCACGTTTCCGCCCGCGGGCATCAAGACCAAATTTCCGCCACTCGTATTGTCAATTGTAGCGGCACCATTACTGGCTTTGTAGAACAATAGATTGGCGCCGGCCATCTCGATCTTCATCGCCGGGCTTGAAATCGAAGACGTTGCATGATTGAGCAGCAGGCGCGCGTTCCCCGGACTCGCAGTTCCGATGCCCACATTTCCGTTCTGCAGGATGGAGATGCGTGGAACGTCACCGGTGGATTCGATGTGGTAGGCATCGTCGGCACCGAGCCCGATGTCGAAATAGTTCGAGTTGCCCACCGTGGAGAAGCGCTGCTGTGGCCGGAAGTTGTTGCGGCCCACGATATCCGTCACCACCACGTTGCTTCCACTTCCCGCCCAACTGCGAACCACGAAAGAACCATCGGCTTTGTGCGTTTCGAACGGCCCGCCAGGTGAGCTGGTACCGATGCCTACTTCGCCCGTGTTCCTGAGGGTCATCAGGGCAACACCGGAGGCGTTCTGGAAAGCCGTCGCACCGGACAGGGAACCTGTGTTCTTCAAGACCACCTCGCCGGTGCTTCCGCCGTCCCAAAGGATATCCTCGCCGTTCCCCGTCAGTAGGGACAAGGAACGCCCAGCGCCGCCGAAGGTGGCCGTGGTAAAGGGTGCGGAGGGCGCGTTGAATCCCATTTCACCGGTGGGTTCGATCACCAGGTTCTGGTTGCCCTGCGTACCAAGGGTGAGGCGGTTGGTGGAAGAGATGTGAGAAGATCCAGGCAGGGCACCTGTTCCGGAATTCCCCTTGCCGATGGAGAGGAAGGGATACTGCGGTTCCACATCATCATAGAACTCGATCTTCGATGCTCCGTTGGGGTCGGTGTTGCGGAAGGAAGCGACACCATCCGCACTGTTCGCCTCTACGTGCAGTTTGAAGAAGGGTGTGGTGGTGCCGATGCCCACGTTGCCGGTGTTCGTGTTGCTCAGGTCGTTGCCCAAGAGCGACCATCCGGAAGCGCTGCTCCCGCTGGTAAGAGCGTGCATGGCGAAAGGCACGGCTTTGAACGCGGCACCGCCAAGAACCGCATAGTTGGTGCCGCCTGTTATGTCCACGGACACGGTGTAGTTCATCACGCTATTGGTCCAATCCAACGCGGAGAAGGTGGGGATCACGGAGCCTACCTCCGGTGTGCCCTGCCCGATGGTGAGGCTGATCAGGCCGTGCGCATCGGTGGTTACACTGTGGGTTTCACTGTATCCGGCGGCAATGCCGGGGTAGATCTGCACCCGGACCCCCACGGCCTGGTTGGGCAACGGATCGCCAGCCGCGTTGCGGATCACCGCCTGGTAGTTGAAGCCGTTGTAGTTGGCGCTCTGAGCCAACACATGCACCGATACGGTGCAGAGGGCGATGGCGATAAGAAGGAAGCGTGATCGCATTTGGGTGGTTGTTCTGTGGTTACAGGGACCTGCGATGCAAAATAGAGGTATTCAAGCAAGCCGGCCGATCGAGGATCCCAATGATGTTCCGGCGCCCACATGATCGGAACCAATGATGCGCGGGCGTGGCCCTCATCCGCGAGCAGTTCAAGGACGTGAAGATCCCAAGGTGCTTAAGCTCTTCACCCAGCGCGGTGGTGCATCCTCCAAGGCTGTGGACTTCCACCTCACCGACCGTGAAGTGGAGACCCTCCGCTACTTGGTGGATGGCTACAGCTACAAGATGATCGCGGAGAAGTGCGGCATCAGCGACGCCACGGGGAACACGCATGTGAGCCACATGTACGAGAAGCTCCAGGTGAAGAGCGTGGTGGGCGCGGTGAGTTTGGCGGTGCGCGAAGGGTTGGTGTGATCTTTCTCACTACGGCAACTGCGCGTTCCTTGTCGCCGTGGGCACACTGCCCCCGATGTTCTGCAAGAGGATATCGCGATCGTTCGCGCTGCCGGCGTACTTCACCTGCCCGTTCATGTTGATGTCCTCCTTACGGTATTGGCCGCTCAACGTGTTGGTAGGTATGCTACCACCGATGGCGGTGAGGATGGGGTCACGATCGTTGGCACTGCCCGCGTACTTCAGTTGGTTGTTGAAGGTGACGTCGCCTGCCCAGAGCGCTTGCGTGGGGAAGGCGCCTGTGATGGACTTGCGCGCGTTGGTGCCGTAGGTGGCCGTAGAGGCCAAGGCAAGATCCACTGGCGTGGTAGAAAGCCCGAGGGCCGTGGCATTAACCGTCATCACGCCCAAGTGGTTCCGGTGGCGTAGCGCCACGTTGTAATTGCCAGGCGGCTGGTTGAAGGTGAGCGGTGAGACACCGTCCGTGGCCACGATATCGCCATCGCGTTGGATGAGGGCGCTGCGGGTGGCGAGCACATTGGTGGGTGTTGTGGCATCGCGCAGCTCCACGGCTACCCAATCGACGATAGCGTTGTTGCCGGTGGTGGCCAGTACGGCAGGCGCGGTGCTTTCCGCACCGCCGCCGCCCACCTGCGCATAGCCGAGTGCCGTGTACGGTTCAGTGGTGGGCACAATGCCCGCAACGCGCAACGCATCGCTCATCTGCCCGGTGGTGCTGCTGTACGGTCCTTCCAACACTCCGCGCAGGGCCAGCAGCAGGTATGTTGGCTGTTGGTTGCTGAGGAGCGAGGCCACATCGCCACGCCCGTTACCACCGGCGAAGATGTTCGAGGCGATAGGTACCGGGGTGATCAGTGAGGCCACATCACCTCGGCCACTGCCACCAGTGAAGATGTTCGACGCGATGGGCGCGGGCGTGATCAGCGAGGCCACATCGCCACGGCCGTTGCCTCCTACGAAGATGTTCGATGCGATGGGCGTTGGTGTGATCAGCGAGGCCACATCACCGCGCCCGTTACCGCCGACGAAGATGTTCGATGCGATGGGCGTCGGGGTGATGAGCGAGGCCACATCACCACGGCCATTCCCACCGGTGAAGATGTTGGATACGACAGGTGCGGGTGTGATGAGCGAGGCCACATCCCCACGGCCGTTGCCGCCGGTGAAGATGTTGGATATGACAGGCATTGGTGTGATGAGAGAAGCCGCTTCGCCACGGCCATAGCCGCCGCTCCACTGTGCAAATAGCCAGAGCGGGTACAAAAGGACCAATGTGAACAGTGCTCTCATGGTGGGCGGCAGAGTCCCTGTGCCGATTTGTTTGTAGGAACAGGTCGTTGTTTTTATTCCCTGCGGCTAAGGCGCAAACCGTACTCCCCGACCACCAACATAGTTGAAGCGTATACTGTAGGTACCGGTAGCTAGAAATCGGTCAGACACTCGGTGGTATGGCGTATCGTGGGTCCATGAACCGCCTCGAAAGCCAGCACCGTCCGCGGTGGTTGGGGCCGGCCAATTGGCTACATCCTGGTCGCCCCCAGCCAGCACAGCCCCATTGCCGTGTGTTCCCGTATATGCCCGACCACTTGGGCTTCCGATCGACACCACGCGCTCATACAGGTTTCCACCAAGTTCCATTATGCCGTAGTAACTCGCACCGCCCGTGACCCGGCCGCTATTGCTGCCGTTGGCAGCAAAGATCCCAACGCGCATGGGGCCATCGATCAATGAAACCCCCGACCCCCAGTTCGCATTGCCGAGTGTGGTGCTATAGTTCGTGGCGATGCCCTCATCGGTAGTTGCGGCATTGAGCAAAGTATAGGAATTGAAGGCAATTCCCGTGCTGCCCCAAGCGTATTCATTAGCGACCGGGGCAATGGTCCCTCGGCAGGCTTTTTCGTATTCCAGCTCCGTCATGGGCCGCAAGCCGCTCCAGTCGAGATAGGCCGACAGGTCCCCCCAACTCAACCAATTGCAAGCGATATCGGTTCCATCATTTGTTTCACCATACAGACCATTGCCGTTCAAATTGCAGGCATATACCGCTGGGGTGCCGCTGGAGACTCCGGGGGCTTCGATATCGATGCCATTGCGGTTAGCATTTGTGCTGCTCAAGGCCCCTGTTCCCGCAGCGAAATTCGGTGCCGTCGCAGTCCGGGCCATCTGCTGAATGTAGGATAGGGAGTTCAAGAAATCCACATAGCTCTGTTGGGTCACCTCATACTTCATGCAATAGAAGGCATTGAAGCCGTTCGGCCAGTTCGCATTGGAGGGCGCCGTTTGCCCGGTGGGGTAACCACCAGCCTGCCCGCCCAAGGTGCCCATGCCGCCAGAGGCTGTGGTGGCATTCGCTGTGTTGATGGTGGTAAGGGTGAAAGCGCTGATCTCCGTGCCGCCACTGCCCACAGCGTAGCCTCCCTGCGGCACGTACACCATCTCAACGGCGAAGACCCGTACCTGCGCGACGTCGGCATAGTTGAGGCCCTGCGCGGCGAAATTCCATTGCAGCTGGGTGCCAAGTAAGCTCAGGTTACCGGTACCTGAAGCGTTGCGGTACACGAATACACCCACCACCGGATTGCTGCTTGGATTATAGGCCCCACCTGGGTTCAGTAGGCCCAAGTCGATCTGGCTGCCTGCTGCAGCCACATGACCCGCGTTGTTCAAGTTGGCATGCAGCCACGGTCCGGCGAGACTGGTGCGGTATTTCACGAACACCCAAGCGGCGTCCCAATTGGTCACGGCACCGCCTCGCCAACTGTTCTCCCAACTCAGGTCGAACTGCACTTGCACGCTGGTGCCGGTGTTGCCTGTAAGGGTGGAGTTGGCGATCTGGATGTTGTTGGCCTTGCCCGCAGTGTGGAGCAATAGACCGAGGGCCAGGCACGAAGTGATCCTCAATAGGGTCATGGCAGGTGAAGTTGGTTCGGGATGCCCAGAGACAAGGTGGGTAAATTCCCGGAACCCGCAAGCCCCTTGGCTCCTGCGCGGCTTATCTTGCACAGGCATGGGCACCTCGCTTCCAGCCGCAGTGAAAGCGGCTCTTTGGTCATTGGATGTGGACCGCATCGACCTTGACGAGCATCGGGAGCGGATCATCACGAACGTCCTGAACCTGGGCACCCACGAGGCGTTGCTCTGGTTGTTCAAGATCTACCCGCGCGAACGGATCGCCGAGGTCGTGGCTCGTCCGCGGCCCGGGGAATGGAACCTGCGGTCGTTGAACTACTGGTCGCTGGTGTTCGATCTTCAACCGCACACCACCAGCCGCTTCTGAGCCATGTTCTGGAACATTCTCGACGCGCAACGCCGGGCAGCGCTGCCCAGCCTGGGTTTCTGCCGTGCCCAAGGTTTCTACCTGGCGGGTGGCACCGCGTTGGCGCTCCAGGTCGGCCATCGGGACAGTGTGGACTTCGACTTCTTTTCGGAGCGTGAGTTCGACACGGCGCGCTTGTTCGAACTGCTCGTCAATGCCTTCCTGGGTATACCCCTGGTGAAGGTGCAGGACGAACGCAACACCCTGACGGTGGTGGCTGCCAGCACGATCAAGTTGAGCTTCATGCGCTATCCCTATCCGTTGCTGCGGCCCGTGGTGCGCTCGGAACATTTCGATCTGGCGGATATCGCGGATATCGGGTGCATGAAGCTCTCGGCCATCACCGGAAGAGGGACGATGAAGGACTACATCGACCTCTACTTCGTTCTACAGCGGATAGCGCTCAACGAACTACTCACCTTGTGCGCGGTGAAGCTGCCGCAATTGGACCGGGCCCTTATCCTGAAGGCGTTGGTCTATTTCGATGACTTGGACCCGGAACCGATACGGTACATAAAAGAGCATGAGCTTCCCTTTGACGAAGTGAAGAAATTCCTGCGCGCCAAGGCCAGTAAAGCTTACTGAGCGTGTCCCGAAAAAGGGGCGTTAGATCGCAAAGAGGGCCGCACGACCAGTCCGTTCATCTCAAGGTAACTGCGCGTTCCGCGTCGCCGTGGGCACGCTCCCCCCGATGTTCTGTAACAGAATATCGCGATCGTTCGCGCTGCCCGCGTACTTCACTTGGCCGTTCATGTTGATGTCCTCCATGCGGTACTGGCCGCTCAACGTATTGGTAGGTATGCTACCACCGATCGCGGTGAGGATGGGGTCGCGATCGTTCGCACTGCCCGCGTACTTCAGTTGGTTGTTGAAGGTAACATCACCGGCCCACATGCCCAATTTTCCGCTCAGGTCCTTACGTGCGTTGGTGCCGAACACATTGGTGGCCGCGCCGGTGAAATCTGCTTGTGCGATGTTCTGCAGGCTCAGGTTCCATTGGTCGGAAGCACAGAAACCAAGATGGTTGCGGTGGCGGAACGAGATGTGGTAAAGACCGGGGACCACACTGCATCGCACCGGGCTGAAGCCGTCCATGTCCACCACCTCTCCGTCGCGTTGCAGAAGTGCGGCGCGGGAATACATGATGTTGGTAGGGGCCGAATTGGTGCGTAGTTCCACGATCACCCAATCCACGATGGCATTGGTGCCGGTAGCGGCGAGCACAGCAGGGGTGGTGGTCTCACCGCCGCCGTTCAAGAAGGCGTAGCCCAGCCCGGTGTATGGTTCGGCCACAGGCACCAACCCCTGTGATCGCAGATCATCCCGCATCAATTGCGCGCCGCTGTCATAGGGCCCTTCGAGTATGATCTTGGCCAGCAGATAGGGCCGGTAGATCTGGTTCAACGCGGCGAAGGCGTTCACCAGCCCGTGGCCATACGTATTGTCGAAGCCCGCGGTGCCCAGATCGGTGGCCGTGTTCTCCAGCACCTGTTCCACTTCGAGGGCGGTAAGGGTGGGGTCGGCGGAGAGCACGAGCGCCGCGACGCCCGCCGCGTAGGGCGATGCGAACGAAGTGCCCTGAACGATGGCATAGTCGCCCGTGTTATAGCCCGGAGCGCCCGAACGATCTGTGGAGTTGATGGAACTGCCCGGTGCGGAGTAGGAGAGGTTCGCGTTGAAATTGCTGAAAGAGGAGAGCGCGCCGGTGCGGGTGATGGAGCTCACCGCGTTCACGGAGGGCAGGCTGCTGGGATAGCTCAGCGCGTTGCTGGCATCGTTGCCGGCGCTGGCGAAGTGGACCATGCCCGCATTGCGGGTGTTGATGTAGGCCGTTTCGATGGTCGCACTGGTGAAACCGTAATAGTTGCTGTTGTTGGTGACACGCGCGCCGATGGTGGTGGCCCAGTTGATCGAAGCCACGGTCCAGCTGGCCTGGCTGCTCCAGTTGCCATTGCTGTTGGTGCTGATCATGGTGCGGGCGCTGGCGCTCCGGGTCCCTGGCGCCACACCCACCGTGCCGATGGTGTTGTTGATGGTGGCGCTCACGCAACCGGCCACGGCGGTGCCGTGGTTGTCGAAGCTGTTCACCGGATCGCCCGTGGTGGAGACATCGGTGGTGGTGTTCGTTCCCGGCACTTGTTGGATATCCGGGTGTGCTTGATCCACGCCGGTATCGATGATCACGGTGATGATGGTGGAGTTGCCTTGCGTGAGGTCCCAGGCTTGCGAGGCCTTCATGTCGATGCCCGCGGTGCCGCCGCTCTGGCCGGTGTTCAACAGCCCCCAGCAACTGGTGAACTGCGCATCGTTCGGCACCAGATCGCCGCGACCGGTGAAGATCATGTCCGGCTCGGCCGCTTGAAGTTCGGCACGCAGGGCGAGGGTATTCGCGGCTTCCAGCACTTCGTAGCCGGTCCGTGCGCTTAGGGTCCGCAACAAGGTGACACCTATGGCGGGGAACTCCTTCTCGATCGCGAGTCCGACATCGCGCAGCAAAGCGCCCTTCGCGTCGGCACCCATACCACCGGTGAAAGCAGTGAGCACGCTGGGTGTCACGAACATCGGTCCGCCCAGATCGTCCACGAAGACGGGCGATGCGAAGAGCACACCGGGCTGCTTGGCGATGCCGCGCACAAGGGCCTCCATCGCTTCGTTACCGCGTGGCTTCACGTTCAACAGCACCCATCCGGCCACCGCATGCGGCTCGACGCGCTCGGATCCGATGGCGAAGACCGGCAGACCTTGTTGCCGCGCTTGCGCCAGGAAGGCGGGCGTCATCAGCACCGCGACACGGCCGGGGTCCTGGCGAAGCTCAACGCGTTCCTTGAAACGGTGGAGGTGCGGCGCCGTGGGATCGGCGGGCAGTGCCGATGCGGTCCGAGAACACAAGGCCAGGAAGGCGGTCGCAAGGAGCGAAGCGCGGAAGCGAAGGGTGTGCATGGATGCGGAAAGGTGGTTCGTGTGGTATGGCGATCACTTTCCGCCGTCCAGGATCTTCTTCTTCTCCGCCTCGTATTCCTCTTTGCTCAGGATCTGCGCGTCGTAGAGCTCTTTCAGCTTCTTCAACTTGTCAGCGTTCTCCAGCACACCGCCACCTTGCTGTTGTGTGGCGTGTGCGGAGGTCTTGGGCAAAGGATCCTGGAGCGTTTCGGTAACGGTGATCAGAAAGCTATTGCTCTCGAACTCCAGCGAGCGGATATAGCCGGTCACCATTTGTGCGGATCCTTTGCTGCTCATCACGTTCTTGTCCGAGTTGGTGTACTTCACGATCTGGAAGCGCTTCACCGCGTCCGCGTTCGGGTCGAGGGCGGTGTTAGTGATATCGCCGCTGTAGTACTCGGCGTACTTGTAGCCCTCCGCGGTGTTCTGCTTCACATCATCGAAGGGCAGGTTCCACTTCACAGGCTTGTCCTTCAAATAGCTCTCGAACCAGCGCTGGCCGGCCAGTTCGGTGGCGGTCTCGAAGAAGCATGCGTTCATGCGGAGATTCGAGTAGAACCAGTCCTTGGCTTTCCGCACACTGTCCGGGCTGGCCATATACTTCCGGATGTACTCGGCGATCTCGATCTTGATGTTGAGCTCGCGCTTGTCCTCGCGCGCGCCGCTCCATACATGCGTCTCCGGGTCGTAGATCTCGACCGGATCCATGGTCAGGTCCAGCCCCTGGCCATCGTCCACTCGGTAATTCACTTTGGCGCGGCACTGCGTGCCCAAGCCCCAGTAGTAGCCGATGTAATAGGAGCGCATGTGCCGGTCGCCCCAGGCCAGGTAGTCCATGTCGCCTTTGTAGTAGTGCTTCACCATGTAAGCGGCCACAGGGAACACTTCCTCCATGTTCACACCGGTAACGGGTGTATAAGTGGTCACCTTCTTGGGCTTCTGGCCGAAGGCGATAAGGGTGGAGGTGAGGAGCAGAACGGACAGGAAGGGTCGGGACATGTGGCTTTGGTTGATGACCATGGTACGCATGGCTTGGGCGGGCAAAATAGAAGGTTGGGGCACACGCGAAGGCCACCCCCCCGAAAATTCGGGGTATTGTTCATTCGCCGTTCACATAGCGGGAATGTCCGTTGGACACTCGTTCGGAAGGCGCCGAATACGCACCGTATTTCAGCGCCAGACGGCTACGTAGGTACCCGTGAAAAATACCGGGGGGTAGCCCGTGAAAAGTACCCTTGTGGGGATCGAACGCCCCGGTTCTCTTTGTCGGCGCCGGGTGTTCAGTTCACCGTGACCCCTGGTCCCATACCACGAGCATCCCCGACCATGCGTGCTGTGTTCATACTCGGTGGATCCTACATCAAGGTCCCGATCGTAAGCGATGGGAATGTTAGGTTCGGGAGATCGCATCTTGCTGATGCGATCGCTCCCACACACCAGTAGGATGGTTAGCCACATGGTTCCGCGCCTGCCCGAACGCTCCTTTGCATATGGCGCGTGCCTTTGGCCAGCCCCCGACCAGTACCGTTAACCACAAGATCCATCCATGCGTACGGAACTCCACATACGAACAGCGATCATCGGTGCCGTCCTGCTTGCCGGTATGTCTGGTTGCAGGCCCAAGCAGGAAGTGGTGGGGATGGTTCGCGGCAGTCGAAGCGAACGGCCTATTGCAGGTGTTCACCTGACCCTTTGGCGCGGGGCCTTCGGCGAGCGTGCGGAACGGATCGGTGAACACACCACGGACAGCACCGGTTTGTTCGGTTTCGCGCGCACGGCCAAAGTGATGGAACGGGCGCGTAAACACCCAGCCGACACGCTTTACTGGCTGGAGGTGCGAGCCACACCACGCAACCCTGCACGACAGATCCCCATGACCGGCTACCGGGGCGTCTTCGACCTGCGGTTGAAGGATGGCCTTCCTCCGCGTGCGGACTCCTCGTTCCGCGTGGCGGACATGCACTACCACGTAAGTATGCGGATCCACAACCACTTCGCCGTGGATGTGCACAAGGATGCACGCGGTGATACCCCGGACACGATACCCAAGGACATGTCCTGGTACCGCGACCAGCACAAACTGCGGACCTGGCGGAACGGTGGGTGGCGTAAGGCGCCACCGTTGCAGTGGACGAAGATGGAGCACGCCATAGAACACGGCGGAGATCGCTTGAGCGCATACGCTGATGCGCTGGAGAAAGGCCGCGTGCGGGCCAAGTCAGGGAACAACTCCTTCGTGATGCACAACCAGGCCACGCACCCGCACATCCGCAATGGCCATGTGGACCTCGCCTACAACGCCATCAGTCCTTTCGAGAACGTGCTGAACACCGGATGGGCCACCCGTGTGCTCGGCGGCGCGGTGAAGACCGGTATGAAGATGAAATGGTCCCACCGCATCGGTGGGGACGTGGACCGCACCGAGGCGATCACGCACTGGGAGGACTTCCGTTACGAGCACGGATTGATGGCCGCACAGGACAGAAGCATTGAGGGTATGGATTGGCGCTTCTTGAACGAGGGCTGCGAACTGCGTGAGGACACCACCTCCTCCTTCGTGGTCATGGCGGTGGAAGGAGGGCATTTCCTGCAGGACGACCTGTTCCCCAACAAGACCTCCGTGGACCTCGAGAACAGGAACCGCCGGGAGCAGGATGACCTGATCGCTGGCTGGCGCCGACTGCACGTTGGTAAGCGCCTGGATGCCGCGCAGCGGGCTTCGGTGGATACGGTGCTCGCCCTGGTAGAGCGGTTGAAAGCCCCGAAACCGAGACCCGCCAGCGTGGTGGAGCAGAGCCAGAAGCAGGAACTGTTGGAAGACTGGGAGATGCAGCAGGAAGCTTTGCGCAAGGACCTGAACCAAGCCGTGGACAACGCCTTGGCGGGCGAGTTGGAAAGGAACATCGCCTATGTGCGGTCCGGGGAGTGCGACCCGCCGATCCACATGGTGGCCATTGCGCATCTAGCCTACAACGGAATGACCGGCCACGCCCCGGCTTTGGATGATGGCGGGAACTTCGTGAGCTGGCTCGCCACCAAGCTCTACAACCTGCGCCTCAGCAACGATCCCAGTTATCTGAAACAGTGGAGCAGGCTCTACTTCACCGTGCCGGGGGTGAACAAGTTCGGCAAGCTGATGATCAAAGGGCTCGCCAGGGAGGTGGACGGGCGGCGGGTGCTGATCGATCTGAAGCACAGCGATCTTATGACGCGCCATTACTTCTACGACAGCATCATGACCGACCACCAGCTGCCGCCGATCTGTTCGCACTGCGCGGTGACAGGGATGAGCGAACAATACTGGAGCCCCTTCAACAATGAGTACAACCTGCTGAAGGACCCGTTGGTGCGCACCTATTATCCTTTCGGTATCAACTTGTACGACGAGGAGATCGTGCTCATCCACCGCCAGCGCGGCATCATCGGCCTGCCCCTGGAGCAGCGGTTGCTCGGTGGGTACATCAAGAAACCGATGACCTGGAACATGCACATCACCGCCAAGGGGGAACACAAACCCGCGCGGCGGGCCGAACGACCGCACAAGACGAAGCGGTGGGAGCACACCGAGCGGTTGGTGCTGTGGCTGAGCCTGGCGGATAGTACATCCGACTCGTACGACATACCGGCCGCGCAGATCGCGGCGGCCAAGCGATACCTCGCCGTTGCGCTGGACTCTTCCATGCGGTACCTGCCCGATACCGGCCGGGCCCACGCATTGACCATCACTACGCAGGACTTCATCAGCGCCGCACCCTTCATGCAGAACCTCTTCTACATCCTTGATGTGATGCTGAAGGACACGCTCGAGCGCGCGAACGGAACACCCTTGGATCCCGCAGGCGTGCTGCGAAGCGTTTGGGGCCGCATCTGCCTGGGCAGCGACATGGACGGCCTGATCGATCCGATCGACCTGGTGCCCACCGCGAGCGAGTATCCGTTGTTCCGCGAGAGGTTGCAGCAGTTCATTCCCCTTTTTCTCTACTTCCGGCAGTGGGAGCGACCGCCGCTGATCGATCGCGCCGTGGATCGTCATATCCGTGGACTGGACGAGTACACATGTCGCGGTTTCGACCTCAAGGCCGCGTTGGACGGGCTCTTTTACCGCAATCTGTTGGAGTTCACCGTGCAGCATACGCAGAAACAACAAGCGCCATGCGATTGATAGTCCTGCTCCTTCCCCTCCTGCAAGCGTTCTGTTGCCTGGCCCAAACGGGATCGGCGCTCACTTCCCGAAGGGCCACCACCTCGGGTTCCTACCCGATCTATCTGGGTGGTGGTTTCAGCACGGTGGCCAGCAATATCCGGGAGATCCAACGCATCTCTTCGATCGATCCCCTCCCTGCGCACTTTCGCCGTGCAGGAGGGCGGTTCCGCCCGTGCGGTATGGCGTTGAAGCTCGGCGTGGTGGTATCACGCGGCCGCAACTACTTCGGTGGTTTCCCCAAACTGTTCCAAGCACCGAACCTCGTGTTCGAGTCGGACATCAACATCTACACCAAGGGCTTGGACGCGCGCAACGGAGGCACCCTCATCGTCCACCTCGAATCGGTCTCGGTGCGTGCCGGTGTAAGGCACCGCCTCTATTATCCCTTCGTCGCCCAGATCACCATCGGGCCGCTGGTCTATCAATACACCTCCATGTTCCTCAATCTCACGGGAGAGCGTTTCAAAGGAGAGACCTCCTCCGTGCCCCAGGCGTTCGGTTTCAAGGGCATGGAGTACCGCTTGCGTTTGAGCGTGATCGATCCGGCCGGTACGGGCGGTGGATGGGGGTTCTACTTCGAGTACCAATTCTCCGATTTCAATGAGAAGACCATCGACCATCTCGGTCCGATCCATGAGAAGGCAGGTAGACCAGGCTACACGAGCAAACCCGTGTTGGACTTTCACGCCGTGAACATCGGCATCATCGTACCGCTCGCGCTCCCTTTCCGATGAGTTGCGCGATGTGCGTTCCGCTCGCTGGGCCTATGCTGTCCATGGGGCGCCTGTGCGTTCTCTCGCTTGTGATCGGCGGTCTTGCTCTGGCCGCACAAGGCCAGAAGCACCCCCCTCATGACCGCCATTTGTGCGAACCCACCGCGGACCGTTGCACAACCCCACCACCGCCACCACCGGAGATCGCCAACTACTTCCAGCGTCGCCGCACGGCGCTCGCCTTCTTCCGTTCCATGGAGGTGCTCGCGGAGCCGAGCACGGTCTCCTCGGCCGTGTTCAACTGGGGCCGTGGGCGATCCCGGTGGAACCCTTTGGACAACTCCATCAACAGCGACCCGGACCGCGACAAGATCCCCTACATCCTGAACGGCGATATCCAGCCCCGCATACCCTTGGGCAAGCGGTGGATGATCGGTAAGATGCGATGGAGCAACCCGCTCTTCTTCAACATGCACTTCATACCGTGGTTCAAAGTGCGGCTGCTTTCCAGCGATGAGGAAAGCAACGACAGCAGCAACCCCGTGCGTACCCCCAGCTATATGCCGGGCTTCGAATCGTTCTTCACCATGGGCAACTGGTGGAAGCCGAACACCGGCGTACGCTCGTACCTGAGCGTGCAAGGCTACCACCATAGCAATGGGCAGGACGCCACCGGAGGCGAGTTCGTGGACGGCTATTTCAATACCTACAACGGCGACTTCAGCGACGACTTCGTGGTACACCTCAACATCGGTCGGCTGTGGCGCACGGTAGCCGACTCGCTGAAACCGGCGCGCATCAGTCCGGCGGAACGAACGCAGCGCGGCCCGGGCACCTTCCGCATCACCCACATCAAAGCGGGTGTCTCCTTCCATCCATCCATGACCGATACCGTGATGCCTTTCTACGGCAACCTGCGCGGCCACCTGGTGCTCACGCGCATCACCGCGCCCTTGACGCGCGATGTGGTGCGTGACAAGGCGCGTGATTGCTACTACACCGATGAGCCGATGGCGCCCCAGGAGCGCTTCCGGTTCGAGGCGCGAATGTCCATGATCCTCGACGCACCTGCCGACTACCAGCGCGGACCCTATGCGGACCCCCGCCCCATCGCCTGGAGCGATCTTGGCAAACGCATGAACCTGTACGGCACACTGTACTACCGCTTTCCGCACGTGCCCACCACCGCCGCGTTCGCACAAGTGGGCTACTTCGGCAGCGACCCCTACAACGCCTACTTCCAGGAGAGCCAGTTCTTCTGGCGCATCGGCATCGGCATGGGCTTTTTCGTGGATGATGATCCCGATCCGCGCAGCACGGAGGCGCAGGGTGGGGGAGAATGAGCACCTACCGCCCGGAACCACCATGCACCGAGGGCGGCTCTGCGATCACCGCGTTATCCGAAGATGCCACGACCAGCGTCCAGCGACCAGCGTCCAACAGGACCGGTCATAACGAAATTGGAAGGCTCCCGGATCGCGGGATCCTTCTATACTTGTCAACCCACCGTGCGCCTCATTTCAATGTCCTCTTCCCGATCGCTCCTCATTCTAGGCGCCGCGCTGCTCGTAGCCAGCGCTTGCGCCCAAAGCGAGAAGGGCGCGGTGATGGCCAAGTACCGCCGCAGCTCCCTGCACATGGTACTGGTGGAGGCCGGTGATTTTCCGAACAAGGATGTGGTGATCCAAGCCTACCACGACCAACCCTTCCCGGACAAGTACAACGACCACAAGGTGGCGGCGAACACATTGGACGCGAGCCTCTATCCGATCACCGAGACCGATCGCATCCTCGCGGGCTACAAGTCCGAAGGGGAGGATTCCAAAGCGACGCAGAACGCTTTGGCCAGCGCCACCGGTGGCCTGACGGCGGGCATGATGGACAGCACCGCGAAGGACACCCGCCTGCGCATCGATCGCTTCATCAAGGAGACGAAGCTCGCCAACCAACTTGTGGCCAAATGGTTCAACCGGAAAGAGGACGGTACCATGGACGGCGACCTGGTGGTGGAGCGCGGTGCGTACGGCGCCACGCAGATGGAATACATGGTGGCGCAGGGCGCCGCGAACAAGCAGGCCTTCAAGGACGCGGTGGGCGATGAGATGATCCCCAACACCTTCGTGGTGTTCAGCAAATTGAACTTCGTGGAGAACGAACCCGTGGCACGCGCCATACTGGACGGCACCCGCTCCAGCCTCACGGACACCACCGAGTTCCTGGGTAAGCTGGCGCTTGCCTCGGCGCAGGCCGTGTACAATAGCACCAAGGATGGATATTCCGTCTGGACCACCTCATGGCTCTATCAGCTCGTGTGGAACGATTCGATCCAGTACCGCTTTTGGAAGGAGCTTTGGATAGATGATCGCAATGTGGACCCGCTGAAAAAGGCGGCCTTCGACACCACCGATCTCTTCCAGCTCAGTTACGTGGGCAGCGAGAAGTCCCGCAGTTTGGTGGCGGCGAACCTGGAGCAAGGCGGTGTCGCCGAAGAGGTGATCCACAAAGCCACCGTGCGCAATTTGGACGCCACCATCGCCAAATTGCAGAAGAAGTTCGATGTGTTCAAGCCGCGCGTGCCGGTGCTCACCACGGCGCCCATCACCGCCTTCATCGGCATGAAGGAAGGTTTGGACGGGGGGGAGAAGTTCGATGCCCTGGAACTCACCGTGGACCCGAAGACAGGAGCGCGCAAATACAAGAGCGTGGCCACCGTAACGGTGGAGAAGGGCAAGGTGTGGGACAACCGCTACGTGCCCGGTGAACAGAAGGCACCTGTGCTACAGAACGACAGTATCGCACCACCCACCACGTTGGACCGCACCTACTTCAAAGGCTCCGACAAAGTGCAACCCGGCATGCTCCTGAAACAGATACGATGATCCCGATGAGAACCCCCCCGACCGTTACACGTGCGCTCGCCCTGGTGGCGTTCGCCGCATTGTGCGCACCCGCTTTCGCCCAAGGCAAGAAAGCCGATAAGGACACCGAGCAATGGCGCTACGAGCTGGAAGCGGTGAACACCGGCACGGCCGGCTCCTACCAGGTGAAGGTGTGGTCCTATAGCAAGAACGCCACCGTGGCCACCGAGCAGGCCAAGAAGAACGCGGTGCATGGCGTGATCTTCCGCGGTTTCACCGGCAGCGGCCGCGTGCCGGGCCAGAACCCGCTCGCCAGCAGCACCAACCTGGAAGCGGAACACGCCGACTTCTTCAAGGCCTTCTTCGCCGATGGGGGCAAGTACATGAAGTTCGTGCAGCTCACCAACGGAGGCGCCATCGAGGAAGGCGACCGCCTGAAGGTGGGCAAGGAGTACAAGATCGGTGTGATCGTCTCCGTGGACGCCGCCAACCTGCGCAAGGACCTGGAGGCCGCCGGCATCATCAAAGGGTTGGGCAACGGATTCTGAAACCGAGCATCACCATGCGGCACTCCCTCACGTTGTTCCTTCTCCTATCCGCCGGCGTCACGTTCGCACAGGAACGTGCGGCCGGCCACTACACCTACAAGTGCCGCTGCATCGGCGTGGAGCTCGATGGCTCCCAGACCATCCTGGCCTGGGGCCAGGGCCGCAACCGTTTCGATGCCGTGGCACAGGCCCAGAAGAACGCGCTGAACGAAGTGCTCTTCACCGGCATTCTGGAAGGCCAGCCCGGCTGCGAGAAGCGCCCCCTGGTGCCCGAGCTGAACGCCCGCCAGAAGCACGAGGACTACTTCAACAAGTTCTTCGCCGATGGGGGCGAGTACAAGAACTTCATCTCCCTGGCCGATGAACGCATCGGGCAGAAGTACCACCGCAACAAGAAAAAGGCGGAAGAGACCAAGACCGTGGAGCAGGCCGTGCGCGTGCTGCGCGCCGAACTGAAACAGAAATTGATCGCCGACGGCATCCTGCAACAATGAAACACCTACGCACCCTTTTCCTCGGCACCCTCCTGCTCGGAGCGGTAGCCACCGCCACCGCACAAGCCAAGAAGCCCACCCTCATGGTGGTGCCCAGTGACAACTGGTGCTACCAGAACGGCTTCATCATCGAGTACGACAACCAGGGCAAAGCGGTGAAGGCGCCCGACTACAAGCGCGCCATGCAGGAAAGCTCGGACCTGCTGCTGGTGATCAGCAAGATCAACCAGTTGATGACCGATCGCGGCTTCCCGCTCAAGAACCTGGAGTCGAGCCTGAAGACGCTCGAAAGCGAAGCGGCGGAGGACAACATGAGCCAGAGCAAGAGCGGTGGCGAAGTGAGCGAGAGCCCCACGGACAAGTTGAAGAAGGTGGCCAAGGCGGACATCTGGATGCAGCTCACCTGGACGGTGAACGAGATGGGGCCGAAGCGCTCCATCACCTTCAACCTACAAGGCCTCGATGCCTATACCGACAAGCAGGTGGCGGGCGCCTCCGGCACCGGCCCACAGAGCCAGACCCCGGAGCTGGCCATTCTGCTGGAAGAAGCGGTGCTCTCCCAACTGGACCTCTTCAACGGGCAATTGCAGAAGCACTTCGATGATCTCTTCGCCAACGGGCGGGAGGTCACCTTGCGCATCAAGAAGTGGGATTCCTTCAGCGGCGATCTGGAGAGCGAATACGGCGGCGAAGAGCTCAGCACGCAGATCGAGAACTGGGTCACCGCCAACACGGTACAGGGGCGCAACAGCCTAAGCGACGCCACCGAGAGCATGATGCTGTTCGAGCAGGTGCGCATACCGCTCTACGACGCCACCGGCAAGGCGGTGGACACCCGCGGCTGGGCGCGCGGCTTGCAGAAGCACTTGAAGGACGCCTATCAGATCGAGGCCAAATTGGTGATGAAGGGGCTGGGTCAGGCCACCATCATCGTGGGTGAGAAGTAGGAACACACAACACCAAGCACATGCAAAGGCATCTTCTCTTCAGCGCGGCATTGGTCGCGGGGCTCTATGCATCCGCACAGAACGATCTGGGCAAGTTGGATGATGTCGGCCGCATCGCCCTTACGCCCTATGTGCCCGAACAGGTGGAGGGCATGACGGACATAGCGCGCAACAGCCTGTTGAGCAAGTTGGCGCAGATCCTCACCCAGAACGGCATGAGCGGGGGCGCGCTGGATCCGCGCTTCGTGCTGGCCGCCAACGCGGTGGTGCTCACCAAGGACATCACCCCCACCGCACCACCCATGCAAGCCTACACTTTGGAGGTGGGCCTCTACATCGGCGACGGCATGGACGGCACCCTCTTCGCCAGCCACAGCGTTACGCTCAAGGGCGTGGGGGAGACCGAAAGCAAGGCCTACAGCGCGGCGTTGAAGAACCTGAAGCCGAAGGATCCGGCCTACGAGCCCTTCCTCGCCAAGGGCAAAACGCGCATCATCGAGTACTACAACACGCGTTGCGACTTCATCATCACCGAGGCCAAGGCACTGGAGAGCAAGGGCGAGTTCGAGGCGGCCATCGCCAAATTGATGAGCGTGCCCGAAGCCTGCGCCGATTGCTACAACAAGTGCAAGGACCTGGTGGGGGGCGTGTACCAGCGCAAGATCGATCGCGATTGCAAGATCCTGCTGGACAAAGCCCAGAGCGCCTGGAACAGTACGCTGAACGAGGAGGGCGCGCGCGAAGCCGGCGACCTGCTCGCCCAGATCGACCCCAACTCCAAGTGCTACACCGAAGCGGGCACCTTGATGGACAAGATGTTCGCCGAGATCAAGAAGCGCGTGAAGGACCTGGACGAGCGCGAATGGAAGTTGAAGCTGAAGCAGCAGCAGGACGATGTGGACATCGCCAAGGCCACCATCGAGGCGGCGCGCGCGGTGGGTGTGGCCTACGGCAACAATCAGCAGGCGCACACCTATATCCTCAAGACCTGGTGGTAGGCGCCAGGCGTGCGCGTTGTGCCTAGGCCCTGTGCTGGCGGGGATCCGCGATCACATACGGTAGCGTCATCGCGAGACGTCTTCGGCGAAGCGACCATTTCACGGCACTATGGATCGCTTCACCCCGAGGCGGGATTCGCTATGACGGGTCCTGCCTCTGACCACCTAACCACCACCCACCGTCCCGAACACCTGACCAGGGACCCACCGACAACCAACAACTGACCAACTGACAACTGAGCACCTAGTAGCCATTGGCCTCCGGTCACCTTATCGCTCATTCCAAACAACCATATCAACGACCCGTCCCTCCGCAACCCCGATCTTCCGGGGGTAGTACTGCTCTTGTGAGCTAAGGGCATTGGCCGCATCTTCGCCCAATGTCCTCCCCCGCCATAGACAAGTACAACCAGCGTCCAGAAGATAAAGGACTGGGGCGGCAGCCATAAAGAGACGGCCATCCGGCAGGCCTTCATAGCCCTGCTGAACCACTACGCGGAGAAGAAGGAGCTCTTCCTGATCACCGAACTGGCGGTGGAGGTCAAGCATGGCAAGAAGGTGATGCCTGATGGCACCCTGAAGAATTACGTGACCAACCTCAAGACCTAGGCACCGAGGATAGAAAGCCACGATATTTACAATCCACCTAGACTTAAGCCATGGCCATTCCCAAGAAAGTCGCAGAACGTCTTATCGCAGGTATCAAACGGTATCAGCCAGTTCTTGAAGCGGCCCGTAAGCGCGATGTGGGCGAGACCGATACCGTAACCGTAGTCAAGGACATGCTTGCCGATGTATTCGGGTACGACAAGTATTCCGAGTTGACGAGCGAGCATGCTATCCGGGGCACTTACTGTGACCTGGCCATCAAGCTCGATGGTGACCTGACCACGCTCATCGAAGTGAAGGCCGTAGGAATCGATCTGAAAGACTCGCATGTGAAACAAGCGATCGACTACGCGGCCAATCAGGGGGTGGATTGGGTCCTCCTCACCACAGGGGTGCGATGGTGCGTCTATCGCGTGCACTTTACAAAGCCGATCAATCATGACCTCGTTGTGGACATCGACTTCCTGAAGGTGAATCAGCGATCAACCCAGGACCTTGAAGTGCTCTATCTCTGGTGCAAGGAAGGGTGGCAACGATCGGCCCTTGGCGAGTTCCACGCACAGAAGCAGGCACTGAGCAAGTTCTTCCTTGGAGCCGTGGTCACCTCTCAAGCCACATTGGATGTCATTCGCCGCGAGTTGCGCCGCATTTCCCCGGATATCAAGATCACAACCGAGCAGATTCAAACCGTCCTAATGAATGAGGTGCTAAAGCGTGAAGTGGTGGAAGGAGAGAAAGCGGATGAGGCTAGGAAGGTGGTCAACCGGTCGGCTAGCAAGGCTCTCCGTACAGCTACAAGTAAGGAGGCCAAGACGGCAGAAGTATCGGAGGCATGAGCAGGAACAGACCGCTTACCACGCAACTACCACATTATGGTAGCATATCGGCATAGGGTCGCAAAGTCTCGAGCACCGCATGCTGGTATTAGCCCAGCGACCCCACCATCGCCGAGAAGTTCAACACCTACCGCTTCGCGGACTACAAGGAGAAGGTGATCGACTTGTTGAGAAGGGTGACGACGGTGAGCATCTTGGCGCAAGCCATTGTGCGGTACTTAACAGAAGCAAGCAGACCACGGCAATGTTCGCATTCCCCAGCACATGCCCGGGTGTCGCACTGTTGCACGGCCTGCACAACGCGCAAGCACGCACTCGGGTGACACGCGTTGCGGCTCCCTCAGCTGTCCAAGATCAAGCGATACCCCACCCCCCGGATATTGGCGATGCGCACGTTGGGGTCGGCCTCCAGCTTCTTGCGCAGTTTGGAGACGAAGACATCGAGGGTGCGGCCCACGTAGTCGCTGTTGTTGCCCCACACCTCCTTCAGCATCACCTCGCGCGCCACGGTCTCGTTCACGTTGCCGTGCAGCAGGTGCAGCAGGTCGGCTTCCTTGGCGCTCAATTCCGACCGCTGGTCCTGGAAGCTCAGTTCCAGTTTGGCCCGATCGAAGAGGAAGGCGCCGATGGGTACGGCTGTGCCCTTGGGGGCCTCCACTGGCGGGGCCTTCCGGCGGAACAGCACGTAGGCGATGAGCGCAAGGAGCACAACGAGTGCGCCGGCCAGGATCCATCCCATGGGGGCTTGGTCGCTCGTGGGCACCGCACCCGGCACGTCGGCGAGCTGCTCCTTGGGTGGTGTGGGGGCGAGCAGAGCCACCCGCAATGTGTAGCACGCACTGGGCACCGCACGCGAGGTGCACGGCATTATGTTGAGGGTGTCGGCAGCGCTATGCTCGTAGCTGTAAACCACTTCGCGCGTTCCGCAGCGCTCCACCTCCACCACGTAATCCGACGCCAGGCGTGTGGCCGCCATCACGCTGTCCACCGTGGCGGCCAGCTTTTCGGGTACGAAGCCGAACTCGGTGCCGAAGGAGATGAGGTAGCTGTTGCTCAAGCGCTGCACCGGTAGCACCAGGGAGCTGCTGTCGCCCACGGACAAGAGCACCGCGTGGCCCACCATGCGCATACCCACGTGCTCGTGCGGCGAATGTGCGGCCTGCTGGGCACGCACCGGTGCCAGCAGCGGCAATAGCCCGAGAACCAGCACAAGGCGCCGTGTACAGGTTAAGATCACGGCCCCGAAGGTACCGGGCTAAGTGCTTGACCCACAATGTTTCACGCTTGGTTTACACTATTTTACCTTGGGTAGCACACCCGGGCGCCCCACCGCCCCACCTTTAGCGTATCAACGCCATATCGCCATGAACCGCACCATGAAAGCTCCTGCAATTGCGCTCGTTCTGGCCACCGCATTCATCTCGGCGGGTTGCACCGTGTTCGACACCCACACGCGGTCCACATATCGCCAGGGACCGGTAAGGACCTTCGACCCGCTGAGCCTGCCGAAGGACGGCACGGCGCGCGAACCCTTCCTAGACCCCACGGCCTTGTTCTCCGATCAGGTCTATGTGGTGCGTCCGCTGCACATGGAGGCGGAAGGTAGCGCGCACAACGCCCGCTTCGTGGGCGGCGAGCAGGCCATGGTGGGCTATTTGAAGACGCAGGTGCTGCAACACATAGCACCGGGCATCGGCTGGTTGAAGCCTCCGGTGCTGCACTTCCAAGTGGATGCCATGGGGGCGCCCACACAGGTGGAACTGGTGAAGACATCGGGCAACGCGGACCTGGATGTGGCACTGGTGCGGATCTTCAGGCAGATGCCGCGCTGGGTGCCGGCCACCGATGCGCGGGGGCTGGCTGTGGCACAGGCCTTCCAATTCGTGGTGGGATCGGGAGGATGCTGAAAACTGTTGAACTGTACTAACGACACGTACCATGAAGACGAACATGAACATCGCATTTTCCGCACTGGCGGCATTGTTGACCCTCTCCGGCGGCTGCAAGGGCCAGCCGCAGCCCGAGTCCTTGGCCGTAGCACCAACGACCAGCGCAGCCGTAGTTGCGTTGGACCGTGGCTTGGGCACTTACCTGCGCGGAACCCCTACGCAGATCTTCTACGACCTGGATTCCCGCTTCTTACTTACCGTCACCAAGGACCAGTTACGTGCTGCGAAGACGGTAGACGATATCGTTCCGGGGCATTTGGAACAAGGTGGCCTTTCCTATTCCTCGGTGAGTATCCGCACGATCGAACGCGAGGATGGCTCCGAGATCGTCGTTCCGGGCACCGATACGGTGTTGAATGCGGAACAACTGAAGCTCCTGTGGTCCTTGGACTATTCGGACAACTTCATGATCCAGGTCAGGTCCAGGGCGAATTTCGGTGGAGTAGGAACTACCAGTACCGACTACTTCACACCGCACCTGACGATCGTGCCTGAGCAGGAGGCTGCCAACAGCTTGGGTAGGGAAGCGTTGATCGCCCACGTGCAGAACGGCACCTCGGTCTTCGCATACATGGTGGATGCCAACACCCTGCGGCCAGGAAAGGTCTATTTCACGGTGGACAAAGCAGGAACGGTCTCGGATGTCCGCTTGTCGGCGAGCTCAGGCTACCTCCCGTTGGACACGTGGGTGTTGGAACTGATCAACACCCTGCCCGGAACCTGGAAACCCGCCACCAACGCTGCGGGCGGAGCGGTGGAACAGGAGTTCGTGTTCTCCTTCGGCACGGTGGGTTGCTGAGCGGGAAAGGACCTTCTTAAAACCGCAGCAGGGTCTCACGTCTTCGGAGACCCTGCTTTCGTCTTGGCCGGGAAGTTCAACACCTACCGCTTCGCGGACTATAAGGAGAAGGTGATAGACTTGTTGAAGAGGGTGACTACGGTGAGTGTGGGGGTCCTTCATTCCCGCTCGGTGATGGGCGTGGCGTTCACGTACCTTCAACGCCTCACCCTGCTTTCCGCTAAACACCGCTCCCGTATCAAGCGGATCATCCCCTTCGGGATCATCTGGCTGGGCTTCGGCGTTGTTTACTGCCTTGTGGAGAAAGGATTCATGGGGCGCATGGCCCACTGTCCACCATCGGGGCCTTCAGGGAAGCCGTACGATTTTCAGACCGCCCTCATCATCAAGAGCCTCTCCACGGGGGTTATGGGGCTGTTGATGGGAACCATGGAGTCTTACTTCCTGGCCCGCTTGTTCAGAAGGCGGTCCTTTCTACTGCACATCGCGTCCAAGACGGTCATCTACGTGCTGGCGACCATACTATTCCTCATCGGCGTGAACACCATCCAATATTCCTGGTACCTGGATCTGCCACCTGCCCACCCGGAGATCCTCCGGATCCATCTGTACTTGCTCCGCGACTATTCGTTCTGGAGCATCATAGCATACATCGGAGCCGTCGTTGTCGTGAGCCTGGTCTATGCCGACTTCAGCCACCACATCGGGCATGGCGTGCTGCGGACCTTGTTCACCGGCAGGTATCACACACCCAAAGAGGAAGAGCGGATCTTCATGTTCCTGGACATGAAGTCGTCCACCACCATTGCCGAGGAGCTGGGGCATGTGAAGTACTTCGGGTTGCTTAACCGCTATTACGCGGACATGTCCGATGCGATCCTCGCCTCATCCGGCGAGATCTGCCAGTATGTGGGTGATGAGGTGGTGATCACGTGGACCTTGGAAAAGGGCTTGCGCGGCAATGACTGCCTGGAGTGCTTCTTCCGCATTAAGGAGCACCTGAGCGCCCAAGCCGCTACTTACCAGAAGGATTTCGGTCGCGTGCCGGACTTCAAAGCAGGCCTGCATTGCGGGCACGTCACCACCGGTGAGATCGGCACGGTGCGCAAGGACATCATCTTCACCGGTGATGTGATGAACACGACCGCGCGGATCCAGAGCCTGTGCAATGAGAACGGTGTGGACCTGCTGGTTTCCGATGCGATGATGACCCGAATGCGGGTGAGCGGTGACTATCAGGTACGGGAGCTCGGTGCACGCGAACTGAAAGGGAAGGATGAGCGGGTGAAGCTGTTCACGGTATGGAAGCGAAGCCTCCCCCAGGCTGGCGCGGATGCTAGGCGTGCGTGAGCCAGTGCGGGGCAAGGCCGTCCATCCGTGCCCACCCATTCGTTCGATCAACAACGTCCCCAGCATGCGAAGCCGCTGGCGCACGTTCGGTGGTAATACCATTTGGACACTCAGATCCGTCCGATCTGCTTGCTCTTTTTCCACATGACTTCCCAGAACTCGCGCGACTCTACTCTTGTGGTGATAGATCACTGAAGAGGACTGAGCGGGACGTCAGGTGAACCAGCTCGCGCGATAGGCCAACGACCTACGACGCTTATCGGGACCTGTCGTCTCCTCGGACCT
>JAGNSU010000078.1 GCA_017987895.1 Flavobacteriales bacterium
TGATGCTGGTCCTGTGCTGCGGCATCTACACCTTGATCGTATGGGGCTTTGCCGGGATCGCCGGTCCTCAAAGCGGTGATGCCGAGCTGATCGAACGCGATGGGAAGCCCGTTGGCGCGGCGCTCGTCGGCCAGCTCTTCACCAGTGATGGTTATTTCCAGGGCCGCCCCAGCGCGATCGACTACAACGCCTCGGGCAGCAGCGGTTCCAACAAGGGTCCCAGCAATCCCGACTATCTGGCCACCGTGCAGGCGCGCATCGACACCTTCCTGGTGCACAACCCCGGCGTGGCGAAAGGCGAGATCCCCAGCGAACTGGTGACCGCCAGTGGAAGTGGGCTCGATCCGCACCTCAGCGTGCAGGCAGCCCGCGTGCAGGTGAAGCGCATCGCCGCTGTTCGTGGTATGTCCGAAACCGACCTGCTGAAGCTCATCGAAGAACATACCGATGGCCCTTTAATGGGCATGTTCGGGACTTCCACCATCAACACACTTGAACTCAATCTGGCGCTCGACGCCACAACAAAATGAAACGCTTGTTCTTTTTGCCCCTCGCGGGCCTCGCCCTTTCCACCACCGCACAAAAGCTCGACAGTGCCATCACGCTGAGCGCCTATGCCGAGGCTTACTACAGCTTCGACATGGCCCAGCCGGACAACCACCTGCGGCCGGGCTTCTTCTACAGCTACAACCGCCACAACGAGGTGAACCTGAATCTCGGCATGATCAAGCTGGCCTATGCGAAGGGCAATGTGCGCGGCAACATCGCCTTGATGGCGGGAACCTATCCCCAGTACAATCTGGCCGCGGAACCGGATCTCCTGCGCAGCGTGTTCGAAGCGAACGCTGGTGTGAAGCTGAGCAAGAAGAAGGAACTCTGGCTTGACGCGGGCATCATGCCCAGCCACATCGGCTTCGAGAGCGCCATTGGCAAGGATTGCTGGAACCTCACGCGCAGCCTGCTTGCCGAGAACACACCCTACTATGAAGCCGGTGCACGCCTTAGCTACACCAGTCCCAACGGCAAGTGGTACGCGAGCGGCCTGCTCTTGAACGGCTGGCAGCGGATCGCGCGGGTCGATGGCAACAATACACCGGCATTCGGTACGCAGCTCACCTTCAAGCCGAACGGCACGACCGTGATCAATTGGAGCACCTTCGTGGGCAACGACAAACCCGACACCCTGAGCCAGATGCGCATCTTCAACAACCTGTACGCGCAGTTCCAGGTGACCGATCGGTTGGGCCTGATCCTTGGCTGTGACATCGGCATGGAGGAGGAAGCCAGCGGCGACAGCACGAACATGTTCATCACCCCGATCGCGATCCCGCGGTTCAAGATCAGCGATAAGTTCTATTTGGCCGCCCGTTGGGAACTTTACCAGGACGAGGATGGCGTGATCATCGCCACCGGCACGCCGAACGGATTCAACACGATGGGCTATTCGCTCAATTTTGACCATTGGATCGCACCGAACGTGGTATGGCGGGTGGAGGCCCGGATGCTGCAGAGCGAAGACAAGATCTTCGCCGACGCCGACGGCAAGGCGACGGAAAGCAATACTTTTTTCACGACCAGTCTCGCCATCGCACTACCGTGATCGCGTCGGACGGCACCGATCCTCTGCTTCGGCCGGCTTCCCAACGGGGCCGGCTGAAGGTCTATATCGGCATGAGCGCCGGTGTGGGCAAAAGCTACCGCATGCTGGAGGAGGCGCACCGCTTGCTCGGTCAGGGCGTGAACATCCAGGTCGGCTATATCGAGACCCATGGACGCGCGGAGACGCACGCCCTGCTTTCCGGCCTACCGGTGATCCCTAGGCGCGAAGTGTTCTACAAGGGCAAACGCCTGGATGAGTTCGACCTGAACGCCACCTTGTTGTTGGGTCCGGCATGGGTCATTGTTGACGAGCTCGCGCATACCAACGTACCGGGCAGCAAACATGCCAAGCGCTGGCAGGACATACTGGAACTGCTGGACAACGGGATCAATGTGATCACGGCCGTCAACATCCAGCACATCGAGAGCATCAACGATGAGGTGCAGCGGATCACCGGTGTGGAGGTGAGCGAACGTGTGCCCGACAGTTTCCTGCAGCGCGCGGACGAGGTGGTTAATATCGACCTCACTGCCGAGGAGTTGATCACCCGGATGAAGGAGGGCAAGATCTACGACCGGGCGAAAGTGGAGACCGCACTGCGTAACTTCTTCCAGCCCGACAAGATCCTGCAACTGCGCGAGCTGGCGTTGAAGGAGGTGGCCGGACAGGTGGAACGCAAGGTGGAGACCGAAGTGGAGCGCCCCAAGCAACTGCGGCACGAACACTTCCTGGCCTGCATCAGCACGAATGCCAATGTGGCGCGAAAGATCATCCGCAAGACCGCACGTCTGGCGAACTACTACCACAGCGATTGGAGCGTACTATATGTGCAAACGCCCAGCGAGGCGTTGGACAAGATCCCGCTGGACAAGCAACGTTTCCTGATCCAGAATTTTCAGCTTGCCACCGAGTTGGGCGCTGAGGTGATCCAGGCGCAGAGCGGGGACCAAAAGCACATTTCGAACCCCGTGCTCGGCTTCCTTCCAGCCAAAGTCCTGAACTTGGACAAGGCGGACATTGGGGCAGCGATCCTGCAAGTGGTCAAGGAGAAGCGTATCACCACCGTTTGCATCGGCAAGCCTCATTTGAAGCTTTTCCATGTGATCCTCAAGACCAGCGTGTTCAACCAACTGCTCACCGCGCTATCGGAGAACGAGGTCGATCTTGTGATCCTGTCATGAGAACGAAGGCGCGCCTCACACTGTGGCTCGGCATCGTAACGCTGCTCGTGCTGGTATTGGCGATCGTCGGTTTGGGCACCATCTGGAAGTTGCGCACGGAGAACCAGGACGTGCTGAAAGCGAACTACAACAGTATCGAGTACGCCCGTATCATGCTTGCCGCACTGGACGAACCCAGTGGCAGCAAGATGGCCATGGGGACATTCGCCGAAGCGCTTGGATCGCAGCGCGCCAATGTGACCGAACCCGGCGAGCAGGAACTCACGGACCGTTTGGTCGTGGCCTTCAATACGTTCCGTTCCGATCCAGTGCGCGACGATGTCCGCCGGGTGGTCCGTGGTCACGTGTATGGGCTCATCGACATCAACCGCAATGCGATCGTCATCAAGAGCAAGGCAGTCGAAGCCAGTGCGGACAAAGCCCTCATGTGGATCAGCGTTGTGGGGACGCTTTGCTTCCTGATCGCCTTCACCCTGTTCTTCAGCCTGCCCGAACTGATCGCGGAGCCCATCCGGAAACTCACCGAGGGCATCGATCGCATCGCCGAAGGCCACTATCGCGAACGGGTGGAGCTCAAGGGCGGTGGAGAATTCGCGCACATGGCCGATCGCTTCAATGCCATGGCGATCGAGCTGGAACGTTGGGAGAACAGCAGCCTTGCCCGGATCATGGAAGAGAAGGCGCGTGCCGAGGCGGTCATCAATTCCTTGCAGGACGCCAGCATCGGCGTGGACGATAAGGGCAGGGTGCTGTTCATTAACAGGCAGGCGGTTGAACTGCTCGGTCTGCAGGATATGGAGACCACAGGCCGGTCCGCATCGGAGATCGCCAAAGGGAACGACCTGTTGCGCTTCGTTCTGGAAGGGAGAGGGTCCGAACCCTTCAAAGTGGTGTTGGCCGGGAAGGAGAACTATTTCGTCAGGGGGTCCAATGAGATCCTTGGTCCCGAAGGGCCGTTAGGAACCGTTCATACCATGCGGAATATCACGCCCCACAAGGAGTTGGATGCTGCGAAGACCAGTTTCATCGCGACCGTGAGCCATGAATTGAAAACCCCGATCGCGTCCATCTTGATGAGCACCGGTCTGCTGCGTGATGCGCGCATCGGTCCGATGAACGAGGAACAACGCCAATTGACCACGAACGTTCACCGGGACGCGGAGCGATTGCTCCGGATCACGAGCGAACTTCTCAACTTGACGCAGGTGGAGTCAGGTCATGTGCAGATGCGTCTCAGCGATGAGCCTGTGGAAACCATCGTCAACTACGCGTTGGACGCCAACCGCAGCGCTGCGGAGACCAGGAACATCCGGGTCACCGCGACCATGCCATCCACGATCGGGAAGGTGCGGGCCGATGGCGAGAAGGCCGCTTGGACGCTCAATAATTTTTTGAGCAATGCCGTGCGCTACTCCGATCCAGGGAGCGCCGTTGCGATCACGGTCGCGCGCATCGGAAAGGAGGTCGAGTTCACCGTCCAGGACAATGGCCCGGGGATCGACCCGCAGTACGTCGACCGGGTGTTCGATCGCTACTTCCGGATCCCCGGCAGCGTGGCCGAAGGCACCGGCTTGGGCCTGGCCATCGGCAAGGAGTTCGTGGAGGCCATGGGAGGACGGATCGGAGTATGGAGCGAACCTCGCAAGGGCAGTCGCTTCTGGTTCACCTTGCCGGCCGCTGCCGATCAGAGCTGATCCTTCTCCGGCACCAGCACGAAGATGTCTTCGTTGTCGCGCTTCATCAGGTAACGCTCACGGGCGAACTTCTCGAGCAGCTGCTTGTCGCTGGTGAGCTGCTGTAAATGCTCACGGGTCACCAGGATCTGTTCCTGGTACCACGTCTGCTCGGTATGCATCTTGGCCAACTGACGGCGCAACTTAAAGGTGGTCCACAGATCGTACTCGTCGAAAACCGCGATCCAGGCCAGCAGCACAAGGGCTGCCGCGCTGTAGCGGTTGCGTAGGCGATCGGGGATGCGGGACAGGAGCTTTTTCACCGGTACGAAGGTGGGTGAACAGGGAACGGCCGCCGACCGCCGATCCGTGTCCCTATCAACGATCGATCGTGGGTGGATCGTGGGCTGGTCGCCGGACTTACCCAAGGAACGGATACCGATGGTCCGTCGGGGGCACGAATGTCTCCTTGATGGTGCGTGGGCTTACCCAACGGATCAAGTTCAAGTAGCTGCCGGCCTTGTCGTTCGTACCGCTGCCGCGTGCACCGCCGAAGGGTTGCTGGCCCACCACCGCACCCGTGGGCTTGTCGTTGATGTAGAAGTTGCCGGCGCTGTGGCGTAGCACGTTCGTCGCTTGCACGATGCTCTCCCGATCGTTGCTGATCACCGCACCGGTCAGCGCGTATTCGCCGGTGGCGTCCACCAGTTTCAGGGTGTCCATCCAGCGATTGCTGCTGTACACGTAGATGGTGAGCACTGGTCCGAATATCTCTTCGCACATGGTGGTGCTCTTCGGGTCCTTCGTCACGGCGACCGTGGGCTCAATGAAGTAGCCGGTCTTCTTGTCGTACTTGCCACCCGCGATGATCTGGATGTTCTTCTTGTCCTTCTTCAAGCCATCGATGTAACCACTGATCTTGTCGAAGGCGCGCTCATCGATCACCGCGCCAATGAAGTTCGAGAAGTCGCGAGGGTCGCCCATTTTCATGTCGGCGAGGTCGGCGAGAAGTTCCTTCTTCACTTGCGGCCAGATGTTCTCCGGAATGTAGGCCCGGCTGGCGGCGCTGCACTTCTGCCCTTGGAACTCGAATGCCCCGCGCGAAAGCGCCGTGGCCACCACTTTTGGATCGGCGCTGGGGTGCGCGATCACGAAGTCCTTCCCGCCGGTCTCGCCCACGATACGCGGATAGCTGCGGTACATCGGCAGGTTGTTGCCGATGGTCTGCCAGATGTGGCGGAACACCTTGGTGCTGCCGGTGAAATGAATGCCCGCGAAGTCTTTGTGTTTGAAGATCACATCGCCCGCCACAGGCCCGTCCACATGGATCAAGTTGATCACGCCCGGTGGCAGCCCTGCCGCGTTGAACACTTCCATCAGCACCTGTGCGCTGTAGCACTGCGTGTCGGCGCATTTCCACACCACCGTGTTGCCCATCAAAGCGCATGAACTGGGCAAGTTGCCTGCGATGGCGGTGAAGTTGAACGGGGTGAGCGCGAAGACGAAGCCTTCGAGCGCCCGGTATTCCAGCCGGTTCCAAATGCCCGGCGAGCTGACGGGTTGGTCCCGATGGATCTGCTGGGCGTATGCGACGTTGAAGCGCAGGAAGTCGATCAATTCGCACGCGGCATCGATCTCGGCTTGATAGCAGTTCTTGCCCTGGCCCAAGATCGTGGCCGCATTGATGCTAGCGCGGTACGGACCTGCGAGCAGATCGGCGGCTTTCAGGAAGATGGCCGCGCGTTCTTCGAAGGGCATGTTCTCCCAATCGCGCTTGGCCTTCAGCGCGGCGTCGATAGCGGCGCGCACATGCTTCGCCTCGCCGAAGTGCGCTGCGCCCAGGTTGTGCGCATGCTTATGCGGCGGGCTCATTTTCCGCAGGTCGCTGCTCGTTATGGCATGCCCGGCGATCCACATGGGCGCATCGATCCGTGCGCGCAGCCGACGGTCGAGTTCGGACTGTAGGGCGGCGCGCTCCGCGGTGTTCGGGGCGTAGGAAAGGACCGGTTCGTTCTTGGGAGGGGGAACGTTGAAGCTCATGTGCTCAAGTGTTCATGTGCGCGAATGCACATGGCGCGAAGCCTGTGGGGCGAAATTACCCGCTCACTTCATCTCCACGCCGCTTTCTTCGACCTCGTATTTGGACCGGGTCACCTTGAGGTCCGTGATCAGGCCGTTGGTGAGGCTATAGACCCAGCCATGCACCTGGATCTTACGGCCCTTGGCCCAGGCATCGCGCAGCACGGCGGTGCGGCTCAGGTCATAGACCTGCTCGGCGATGTTCACCTCCACCAACCGATCGAAACGTTCTTGTTCATCCTCGATCGACGAGAGCTCTTCGTGATGGAACCGGGCCACATCGCGGATCTCCCGCACCCAACTGCCGGATGGCCCGCCGAACTCCGGTCCCATCGCCGCTTTCACCCCGCCGCAGCCGTAGTGGCCGCACACGATCACATGGTCGATCCCCAGCACGTTCACACCATAGTCGACCACGCTGAGCATGTTCATATCGGTGTGCACCACCATGTTGGCGATGTTGCGGTGGATGAACATGTCGCCGGGCATGGTACCTGTGATCTGATCGGGTGGCACGCGGCTGTCGCTGCAGCCGATCCACATGAAGAACGGCCTCTGGTGCTTGGCGAGTTCAGTGAAAAGTTCAGGGTTCTCCCGCTGCATGCGCTCGCTCCATTCCTGGTTCCGGGACAGCAGGATCTGGTGCAGGTCGGCCTTGATATCGAGCATTTCGGTCGTGTTCGGGGGGGGAAGGTACGCTCGTGCTGGATCGTTGCGCGCGATCGAGCAAGCGCTGTCGATCATGGTCCAGGTACCATATCCTCTAGTTCCGGCGGACGAAATCGGGCCCGTTGGTGACGGACGCCCGGGTCACCTTCAGGTCCTTGATCGAGCCGTCCGTCAGGCTGTAAACCCAACCATGCACCTGGATCTTGCGGCCTTTGGCCCATGCATCGCGAAGCACGGCGGCCCTGCTCAGGTGGAAAACCTGTTCGGCCACATTGAGTTCCACGAGACGGTCCCACTGCGCCTGTTCATCCGGGATCGCGGAGAGTTCTTCGTGGTTCAGGCGCGCCACATCGCGGATATGCCGTACCCAATTGGCGGACGGCCCGCCGAACTCCGGTCCGAGCGCGGCCTTCACCCCACCACAACCGAAGTGGCCGCAAACGATAATGTGGTCGATGCCGAGCACGTTCACGCCATAATCCACCACCGCCAACGCGTTCATGTCGGTGTGCAGGAACATATTGGCGATGTTCCGGTGGATGAATATGTCGCCGGGCATGGTGCCCGTGATCTGGTTGGGTGGCACACGGCTGTCGCTGCAGCCGATCCAGAGGAAGAAGGGGGTTTGGTGCTTCGCGAGCTCGTTGAAGAGCTCCGGGTTCTGCGCGCGCGTACGTTCGCTCCATTCCTGATTGCGGGCGAGGAGGATCTTGTGCAGATCGGCTTTGAAGTTGAGCATTGGAGGTGGTCAGGTCGTTTCGTGGGTATGAATGCAGTGGCTCAGTGCTCAGGGCCTTGGTGTTCAGTTGGATCGGTACGCGGACCGGTCGAATTCGACGGAACCAGTGCTCACATCATACATGCCGCCCACGATGCCGATGGATCCGCCTGCGAGCATCTCTTTGAGGATCGGGCTGCGCTCGGTGATCTGCTCCACGGACAGTTGGACATTGCGCAGGGCGACCGCCTCCACAAAGCCGGAATTGGTGCTGTTGCGTTCTCCGGGTACATGCGTATCGTCCACCGCCGGGCGGATCTTGTTGAGCAGGGTGGTGAGATTGCCCATGCGCACATCATCGCAGGCTCCTTTAATGGCCCCACAGCGCGTATGACCGAGCACGACGATCAATTTGGCCCCGGCGAACCTGCACGCGAATTCCATGCTTCCGAGGATATCCTCGTTCACGCAGTTCCCTGCGATGCGCACGCTGAAGATGTCACCGAGACCTTGGTCGAAGATCAGTTCGGCGCCTGTCCGGCTGTCGATGCAGCTCAGGACGATCGCGAAGGGGTGTTGCCCTTCGCTGGTCTCGTTCACTTGTTGGAGCAGATCACGGTTGGCTTTCAAGTTGTTCACGAAGCGCTTGTTCCCTTCTATCAGGATCTCCAAGGCCTTCGCGGGTGTCAGTTTTTCCTGGGTCTCTTTCGTCTGCGTTCTCATGGTATGTGATGTGATCCGCCGGTCGGGCGGTCGCTTTGGTTCCGCGATCGGTCGTGTTGTCGTGCCCGTTCGGACAATGGATCATTTCCCGCGCACGATGCGTCTGGCGGCACGTATCACCCCGGCCGTCAGCACCTTCGTCCCCTTGTGCGGTTTGTCGGTGGCACAGATCAGTTCTATGTTGACGCCTCTGTCCTTGCTCCTGACCATCTCTTCTTCGATGATCTCCATGACGTCGGCGTCCAGGTTCACGGTCCGGCCGGCATCGATCACCACCCTTGCCCCATCGGGCAGGTTGGCCAGTGTGCGCTGGATGCTGGCCTTGTTGAAGAAGGTGACCTCCTCGCTCAGTTCGATCCGGAGGGGCTTGGCGGGGTCGGTCACATCCCCATCGAAATGGAAAGGGGTGAGATAACTGTTGCGCAGCACGATGAAGATGCCGACCACCATGCCGAGCGAAACGCCCTTCAACAGGTCCATGAAGACCACTCCGAGCACGGTGACCAGGAAAGGCAGGAATTGCACCCACCCCTTTTTCCACATGCTCGCGAAAAGTGCTGGCTTCGCCAGCTTGTAACCGACGGTGAAGAGGATGGCAGCGAGGCTCGCCAAGGGGATCATCTCCATGACCGAAGGGATCAAGAGCACGCAAAGAAGGATCCACAGGCCATGCAGGATCGCGCTCAACCTGGTCTTCGCACCGCTCTGGAGATTGGCCGAGCTCCGCACGATCACTTGTGTGATCGGAAGCCCCCCGATGAGCCCGCTCGCGATGTTGCCGATGCCCTGGGCCCGCAGTTCCTTGTCGGTGGGGGTGATGCGTTTTTCGGGATCGAGCTTATCCGTGGCCTCCACGCTGAGAAGCGTTTCAAGGCTCGCGACCAAGGCCATCGTACCGGCCGTCAACCAAACCTTCCAGTTCAGGATCATCGAGAAGTCCGGCAGGGTGAAGGCAGAGAAGCCTGCGCTCAGATCGGGGAGGTCCACATAGTGCTCCGCATCGAGGCCATGGTGGCCGAACCCCCCTTGAAGACCGCCGATCACGATGCCTGCGACCACGGCGAGCAGCGGACCGGGGATCCGTGACAGTACGTTCGAGCGTTTCACCCAGGCCATCTCCCAGACCAGCAGGATGGCCAGGCAGACCACCGTGGTAACGATGGCCCCCGGTGTGATGTAGTCCACGAAGTTCGAGAGCTCGCTCAAGGTGGTCTGGTTGTCCGGTTGAATGAACGATTCATCTCCTTCAAAATCCTTGTCGTATCCGAACGCATGCGGGATCTGCTTCAGGATGATGATGATGCCGATCCCGCTCAGCATACCCTTGATCACGCTGTTCGGGAAATAGTACGCGATCACTCCCGCGCGCACCACCCCGAGCAGGATCTGCATGCAACCGGCCAGTACCACGGCCACCAGAAAAGCTTCATAGGATCCCAGATCGACGATGGCCGCCGCTACCAAGGCCGCCAGACCCGCAGCGGGGCCGCTCACGCCCAATTGCGATCCGCTGGTAGCACCCACGATCACACCGCCGAACACCCCCGCGATCAGTCCAGCGATAGGAGGGGCACCGCTGGCCAGGGCGATACCCAGGCATAACGGTACGGCGACCAGGAACACCACCAGGGAGGCGGGCAGGTCCTTTCGCCATTCAGAGAAGATGTTCATTACGTTCATGGGATAGGGAGTTCAGTGAGCGAGGTCCGGACCTGTTCAGCCGCAGGCCCCGCCCAGGAGATAGCGATGTTCGGCACCATGCCGAGGATGATCAGGAACGCGATGAAGATGCCCAGGGACCAGCGCTCGCGGTCCAGGGCATCGGGGATCTTCGCGGCATGGTGCGGGAGCCTGCCGTGGAAGAGCAAGTAGTAGGTGCGCAAGAGATGGATCGCGTTCAGTGCCGTTGCCAGTGGCAAGGTGACCCCGAGCAGTGGAAAACGTTCCAACGCGCCGTGGAAGAGGAGATCCTCCGCGATGAAGCCGAGCGTTCCAGGAAGGCCGATGAGCGCAAGACCGAAGAGCAGGAAGAAAACCGCCAATCGCGGTGCGGGTGCGCCCAGGCCGAGGTGATCGCGGGGATCCAACGCCAAGGTGGTGCGGGCCTCCAACGCGCGCAACACCGCCACGATCCCGGTCGAGGCCACGCTCAGCGCCAACCAGAGCAGCATGGCCCCGGCGATAGCCTTGACGTCACCCGACGCCAGACCCGCCAGCACACTGGCCGACACGCTCACGAGCACGTAGGCGACCACTCGGCGGGGTTTGCGTTCGGCGAAGGCTCGAACTCCCGCGATCAGGGAAGCAAGGCAGGCCAGCACGCAAATGACCTCCAGCACCGGTGTCGCGATCCCCGGCGGAAGGAATGTTCTGGAACGGGCCACGAGCAAAAGCGCTAGCTGTCCGTTGAAGAGCAAGGTGATCCGTAAGAGCGGCCCATGCTCGAACGCGCCGATCAACCAACCGTGCAAGGGGAAGAGCCCATGCCGGAGCGTCACGGCCAGAACGAACAAGGCGGCAAGGGCCCAGTGTACCGCTTCGGTCCCGGGCGCGATCATTGGAAGTAATGCGAGCAGCGTCATCGCCATGCATGCAGCTATCACCTGGCCCTTGATCGATCGATGCCCCCCGGCCTCGTCCCAGGTTCCCACCAGCAGCGGCGCGCAGGAGATCCACCACCCCGCGGCCAGGACGAGCGGATGGGCGGCCACATAGGCCATCATGGTGCCGGACCCGATGAGGAGGAACGCGCCCAAGGCCTCAGGGCGCGTTCGCACACGGGAAGAGATCCATACGTTAACCAACATCAGTGCGCCCAGCAACGCCATCGGGGCGGCCGCGATCGGATCCCCGGCGAACCAAGGGAACCAGGGGTCGCGAACCAGCAGATCGGTCGATGCCATCACGGTCCATGCCGAGGCGAAAAGACAGGCGAACGCAAGCCCTGTGCTACCCAGTGCCACGCTGCGCGCGCTGCGCAGCCCGATCTTGCGGGAGAGCAGGATCGCCGCGCCGGTCGCCAGGGCCAGCCAACCAATGGTAAGCAAGGGGAAGTTCATCGGTGCCATGTTCCCTCAACCAACAGCGCGTTCGAGGACCGGCGTGGTGCGTGGCGTTGGAAGGGGTTCCGCCAAGCGCGGGCCGCGCTCGAAGACCGTCAACATCTTCGCGATGCGCATTACCGGTGCGACCACGAAGCGGTCCATCAACGCATCGTAATGGCCCGCCGCCAGGCCGAACCGGTACAGCCAGAACCGCGCGCCCATGGGCAACAGGGCGAACAAGGGATCCGCAGGCCGCAGTTGGCCCCCCGCGGCAGCGTGCAGCTTGTGGTGATCATGCAGCAACGACGGCGCCCGCAGGAACTGCATCGTGCGCAGCATCGCGTGACCGACGATGTGCAACAGCGCGAGATCTGTCCAGCCCTGACCGATCTCTACGAAGATCAAACCCACTTGCGTTTGCGCGGCGTACGCGAGCGATGTCTTCGCATCCGGCCGGGTGCGTTGTGCCACCGTGGCGACAAGGGCTGTCGCCAGCCCTGCACCGATCACAAGGGCCGTGGCGACCTCCGAAGCGGCGATGAGCGGCTGAACACGGAGAAGGAGATATGCGCCCGCATGCACGGAGATCGCGCCATAGAACACCGCGCTCGAAGGTGTGGGCCCTTCCATCGCACGGGCCAGCCAACCGAAGAAGGGTCCCTGCGCCGATTTGCCGCACGCCCCGACCAATAGAAGCACCACGATCCAAGCCGCTTCCGGGCCTGTGCCCGAGAGCATATCGCTCCATTTCGCGCCACCGAACCAATGGTGCGCCAGAATAGTGGCGATCACGATCTGTAGATCCGCCAGGCGGTAGGCCGCGAAAACCCGCACGGCATTGCGCAGTGGATCACGCCGGTATTGGAAGAAACCCACCAGCAATACGGAGCTCAATCCCACCAGCTCCCATCCGCCGAACAACAGGTCCAGCGATGCGGATAGGAAGAGCACCAGCGCACCGAACGTGAAAAGGTTGAGCAGCAGAAAGAAGCGGAAGAAGCCTGGGTCCCTGTGCATGTACCGCGCGGAAAAGGAGGCCACGATCCCAGCCAGCCCCACGGTGAGCGCGGCCATCGTAAGGGAAACACGGTCGATCAGGAACGCGATCGGAATACCGAAGTCACCGAGCGTGAACCAGCGCCCGCGGTCCACCACGAGGTGGTCGCTGTCCGATCGCCAAAGTGCGAAGGCGAGGTAGCCAAGGATCAAGCCCAGGGCCACATGCAGCGCCAACGTAGTGCGTGCGATCATGCGCTCGGTCGGCTGGTATTCGAGCAACCAACCGGTGGCGAGCGCCAGAAAGAGGCAGCCCGGTGCGGCGATCAGCACGAGGCTGAGCGGGGTGAAAAGAAGCTCCATCATGCCATCGCGTGTTCTGGGGTTCCGATACGGGCCACGGGCAGGTGCTCCATTCTTCCCTCATAGTATGCGCGCGATGAAGGGCTGTGCGGCAATCCTTCGTCCTCCCCGCTCAGCTTTTCGAACACGCCATCACGGAAGACCATGATCCCGCCGGTGACCGGATCGATGGTCGAGAGACGGATCCATCGGTTCATCACGAACTCTTTCAGTTCCGGGTTCGCCATGATGATGGGGAGCAACCGTTCGGGCGTCGTCTCCACAACGAAAAGGATGCGCACCGGTTCGTGTATCTCCACCATCTGCCAGGGAAGACCGGTGCGCAGATCCCCTTGGTAGCCGTTCATCACGCCCACAAGGCCGGTCACGTTGTGCGGCAACTTCGTTCCACAGCCGTAGCCTTCATTGTCCACGAAACTGAAGTAGTATTCCAGGCTGATGCCGCCGCACACGGGGATCACGGCCCCGAGCACACCGGCCAGCGCCTTGTTCTCAGGGTCGCACGCTTCATCGTAGCTCACCAGGAACGCGCGCCTGTCGAAGAAGAGGCCCCGCGTCGTCCCGCGCTTTCCAACGATGCATACGGCGTTGGTGCAATGGCCGTATTCCGGACGCGGCTCACCGAGGTGTTCCGCGCGACCCTGCACATGACGCAGACCTTCCGACGCACTGATGTGGGTTCCAGCCGCTTCGAACCGCCGCGCGCGCTCATGCGCGCTCATCGCCCGGGCTTTGTCAAGTGACAAGCGAACGAGGTGGAGGTCCTCCGTGTGTGTCTCCGGCGACCGATCGAGATCGTAGAGATCCACGTCATCGTTGCTGGTGTCGTGGTAGCCACCGATGAACCAAGTGTCCTCGGGGATGATGATCCCACGCTCGCGGAGCAAGGCACGCACCTCGGGCACGTTCGCCATGGCCGCGAAAAGCCGGCCGTTCGGGCCACCCCGGCTTCCACCGCACGCACCGCAATCATGGGCGGATTCGTGCGGATTGTTGAGGCTTGTGGACCCGTGGCCAAGTACCACGACCAAACGGGCCATGTTCGAGCGGAGGCCCACCGTGCCCAGCAAGCCTCCGACGCGGTCGGCCATCTCCGTCACGGTGAAGCCCTCCAATAGACCGGTGGCCGGATCTTTCGCTCCCGCTTCTTCGCGATGAAAGGCCAGTTCGGTCATGGGCTGCGGCACCAAGACATGCGCTGTGCGGTCGCGCATTTTGCCCCAGGTCAGGGGACGAAGGATCCATAACAACAGGGGTACGACCGCCGTGGCCCCTGTGATCGCGGTTCCGATCCAACCACCCAGGAGCGAGCGCGACGCCATGCGATGCTCATGTGCGAAGCGGGCCCAAAGACGGCGCAGTCTCCGGCGTTCCTCCGCGAGCGTCCTGTCGCGCTTTTGCGATCTCTCATGCACCTGGTGCATGGGCTTTACCACAACAGGGCACAGGGCCAGTGCGTGCGCCTCATCATGTCCGGTGAAGCTGATCGCGCAACCGAAGAAGCCCGCTGCGCCATACGTGCGCACTTGGGGATCCACTTCCTCCAACGCCCTGCGCACTGATTCCTCGCGCTCATCGATGCAGAAGAAAACCTCCGCTGTGTAGCGTTCACGCAACGGCATCAAGGGAGGTAACTGACGATGGTGCGCCAGGGGCAGAAGGACCATACGTTCATGCCTGCGTTCGTAGGCGAGGTGCCATACCCGGCGCCGTTCCA
>JAGNSU010000216.1 GCA_017987895.1 Flavobacteriales bacterium
GCGCGCCCCGCACGACGCGAGATCTTCAAGAAGGACGCGTCGAAAGCCAGCGAGCGGGAGGCGCTCGCCGCCAAGTTGAGCCTGTGGCAGCGGCTGATGAAGGATGCGGGCAGCGTGGACGATATGCTGCGCCTTGCCGAGGAACGGGTGAAGAAGGTGCAAGAGACGCTGGACAGCAACCAGAAGACCGTTTTGAAGGAGACCAGCGAGCTGGCTCAGAGCTACGGTGCCTTGTCGCGCTTCTTCCTCAACATCGGGGAGCAGGGGGAGGGCAAATTGTTCTTTCTGAACGCGGACCGCGAACAGATCGGGGATATGAACCGGAAGACCTTCTACAAGGCCATGCATGAGTTCGTTCGTGCCCGCTACGACAACTTCGACCTGTCCCGTAACATCGGCGCCGTGGTGCTGCCCGGCATGATCGGAGGCAAGGACGTGGTGAACGTGTACAGCAAATTGGCCTACGACCACATGATGCGGTTGTACACGGACTATCGCAACTACGACACCTTCGATGATCTGAAAGAGGAGTTCACGAGCGAGAACATAGCGGCCGCGGATAAGGAGCTGGCCAACACCGTGATGACGGCGGTGTGGATCGAGGGCCGCAAAGCGGAGGAGAAGCTCGGCGTGGAGGCGGTCTACCTGCCGGGTTCCGTGTTCATGGCGGCCAAGCGCTACGCCGCAAAAGAGAGCGGCAATATCGCGCAACCCGCTTTCGGCGAGAAGTTCGGCTCGGTGAAGGGCGCCAGCGAAGTGAAACTGGACCTGCGGAAGGAACAAGTTGAGGCGCTGGCCGAACAGGGGTTGATCGTTGCGCAGAAGGTCCGCGGCCAAGTGGTGTTCTATGGCGACGAAAGCCTGCATCGTGGAAGCAAACTCGAACGGCGCAAGTATTACATCGTGCAATTGGACGATTGGATCTTCAAAGTACTGATGGACTATGGCAACCGGCGCGCTGGCGAGTTGAACAAGGACGAGATGCGCAAGGATGTTCGGAAGGAGATACAGAACTTCATGAACGGTTTGCGCGCGGCGGGGGTGATCGAGAAGGTAGTGGAGGTGGATGTGCAACAGAACGGCGCCAAGCCCGACGAGACCGACATCAATATCAAGTACGTGCCCTACAAGGCGGCCCGGGTATTCAATATCCATGGTCAGGCCTTGGGCGGCGGCAGCGGTGAGTGGGAGAAAGAAGCCCAATGAGCCGCACATCCTAATGATCCCTTAACCCTTAAACAACGGACACCATGAAGACCATCTTGAAACTCGACGGAAAGGAGTTCCCTCTGCTGCAACTGAGCTATTCGCTTCAGCGCCAGACCGATCACAACGGCAAGCCCGCGGAGGATGTACGCGGGGGTAGCGTGCATTTCAGCATGGAGAGTTCGGACAACACCTCCTTCGCACAGTGGATGACCTCCCCCTTCACCCGCAAGAACGGGAGCATCGAATGGACCGACAACAAGGGCAACCTGCTGAAGTCCATCAAATTCACCGATGCGCACTGTGTAGGCTATTCAGAGAGCTTCAACTCCACGGATAGCAAGCCGATGATCGAGAACGTGGTGGTAAGCGCCCGCAAGCTCGAGATCGGCGACGCCAAGCACGAGTCGTATCCGGACAAGTAGGTCCGGTCGCCCTTTGAGCGGGTTCCGGGGGCTGCTAGCGACCTCCGGAGGTGCCGCCGTCACCCTGTGCCGAACTTGATCGAAGCCTTATGTCCCGCAAAGTTGATTGCACCATCCTTGTCGAAGGCCAGAAGGTGGAGGATACCATCAGCCACATCGGCTTGGTGCAACGCATGGATGGGCATCACACGTTCGAGTTCCGGCTCACACTGAAGGATGCTCAGACCGCCACTTTCACCGATGCGGCGCGGAAGTTCCTGGGTAAAAAGGTGACCCTCAAGGTCAACTTCGCCCCGGAAAAGCCCGATTCGAACGACCTCTCCTTCGAAGGTGTCGCCATGGAGGCGGGCTTCGGCCGAAGCCAGGGAGGCACGCCCGAGCTCACCGTGGGTGGGAAGAGCCCTACCGCGCTCTTGGATGATATGCGGATCACGCGCTCCTTTACGGACCGGTCCTTGGACCAGATCGTACAACAACTCTGTACGCCCCTGCAATCCAAGGCCCACGGGCTGAAGGTGAAGGCCGACTACACGGCGAAGTTGCCCTATGTGGTGCAATACGACGAGAGCGATCTACGGTTCATCGCGCGCCTTGCCGCGCGCTTTGGTGAGTGGTTCTACTACGACGGCACCGCCTTGTATTTCGGCAAGCCGGACGGGGGCGGTTCGGATGAGTCGCTCACGTTCGGGTCCAATTTGTTCAGCTTCGATATTGGGTTGTCGGTGCGCCGGGGAAACATGGAATTGCAGCACTACGCCTATGCGAAAAACGAGATCCTGAAGGCCACCGACGGTGACGCCGGAACGGTCGCGGTGGATAGCACTACCTATGGCACGCCCGCAGGTCAAGCCTCCAAGGGCATGTTCAAGAACGGTTCAGTGGAGTACCTCGGCAATGCGGCCGATCGGTCCGAAGTGAAACAACGGCTAAGGGCGCAACGCGTTGCGGTGGCCACGGATACGGTAGTGCTCCGCGGGGTAAGCGACAATACGCGGCTGGGTGTGGGCAAGTACGTGAAGGTGAGCGGCCCTCCTGATCGGGACCAAGGCGGCACCATCGATTACGGACGGTTCCTGATCGTGGGCATTTCGCATTCCAGCGGACATGGGAACTATCAGAACCAGTTCGAGGCCATCCCTGCGGACAGTGACATGGTGCCCAGTTTCGCGGGATCGGGAACGGTGTTAGGCGAAGCGCAGGTGGCCGTGGTGAAGGAGGTCGATGATCCGGATAAAATGGGCCGGGTCAAAGTGCAGTTCCTGTGGCAGCGGGGAACGCCCGAACTATCTCCTTGGATCCGCGTGACATCGGCGCACGCGTCCGGCTCCAGCGGGCAGTACCACATTCCCGAAGTGGACGAGGAGGTGCTTGTGGACTTCGAATTCGGCGATCCGGAGATGCCCGTGGTAACGGGCAGTTTGTACCACGGAAAAGCGAAGCCGGACAGCGCTTGGGCCACGCCGAAGAACGAGGTGAAAGCTTATCGCACGAAGAGCGGCAATGAGATCATCATCAGTGATAAGGCGGGCAAGGAATCCATCCAGGTACGTAACAAGGACGGCAAGAACGAAGTGACCCTCACGTTGGGCGCCGAACCTACCATCGTCCTGAAGACCGATGGCAAGTTGACGCTCGATGCGAGCACGATCGAGATCAAGTGCAAGACATTGGACGTGAAGACCACCAGCGGCGGCATCAAGAGCGATACCGAGCTGAAGTTGGAGGGCAGCGCGATGGTGACCGTGAAAGGCGGCTTGATCAAGTTGAACTGATCGCTATGGCCCACAGCTTTTTCTCCCTTCCGTTCCGGCCGGATGAGCTCCTCTCCGGGAGGGAGCATCCCCGGCAGCCCAATTTGGAGCAAGCGATCGCGGAGCATCTTTCCGTGATCCTACGCACCACACCCGGTGCATCGCCGGGAAATCCCGAATACGGTTGCCGGATTTGGCATCACCTGGCCGAACGCGTCCGGGGCGAAGCCTGGCTCGCCCAGTTCAAAGAGGATGTGCGCAACGCGGTGGTGAAGAACGAGCCTCGCCTGACCGGCGTGGAGGTGGATATCAAAACGACGCGTTCCGACCGGAACGACTTATCGCTGACCATTTCCGCCAATATGGTACCGGGAGGCAGACCGTTCCGCTTCGCGCGCACGATCTTGACGGATCCCATCCGCATGAGTTGACCTGGACCATGGACCGCACCGCAAAGTACCTGCGCCGAGACCCCTCTCACATCAAGGAGGACATGCGCCGTACAGCGGAGTTGCTTTGGGGAGCGGAGAGCGTCTCCCCGGATAGG
>JAGNSU010000079.1 GCA_017987895.1 Flavobacteriales bacterium
GCCCGACCAGAAGATCCTCTCCATCGGCATGAGCTGGGATGCCGGCTACACGGCCCGTGCCTATGTGTTCCGCTACCTCCCCGACGGCACGCCGGACCCGGACTTCGGTACCGCCGGCGTGTTCATGCACGAACTGGACAACGAAGCCCTCCTCTACTCCGCCGTGATCACTTCCACAGGAAAGATCCTGTTGGTCGGCAGCACCACCGATTACCAGACGTACCGCATGATGCTGATCCAACTCAATGCGGATGGCACGCTCGATGCCTCCTTCGGCACGAACGGCGTAGCGCTGCAAAGCGTGAGCCTGGTAGGGCCGAACGCCGAGGACATGGCGTTCGACGTGACGCTGGACGATCAGGAGAACATTCTGGTCTGCGGATCCTCCTATGACACGAACTACGTCCGCCGGCCCGTCGTCGTGCGGTTCACTCCGGATGGTACGCTGGACAACACCTTCGGCGTGGATGGCGTGGCTACGATACCGGTGATGCTGGTGGGTGCCTCCGCGTTCCAGGGGATCGTGGTGCAGCCCGATGGCAAGATCGTGGCGACGGGCTTCTTCGGCCAGACCGAACTGTGGTACACGTTGCTGCTGGTGCGCTTCAACGCTGATGGCAGCCTCGATCCCACCTTCAGCACGGATGGCATTGTGAAACACAACTATGGCAACGTCGACGATGCGGGTTATGATCTGAAGCTGACCGCCGACGGCTCCATCCTTGTAGCCGGCAAGACCGTAACGGTCACCTACAACTACAGCGCATTGCTGATGAAGTTCACGCCGGACGGCGAGGTGGACACCGCCTTCGGCACCGCCGGGGCCGTAGAGGAAGACCTTGCCGATTTCGACTACGGGTGGAACGTCGCCGTGCAGGCCGATGGCAAGATCATCATGGCCGGAACATCCGGCGTGGGACCGCCCAATGGCTTCGACCTGGCCGTGTGGAAGTACGCCGCCGATGGTACGCCTGACGCCGCCTTCGGCACCAACGGCCTCGCGCACTATGCGATCGGTGACTACTACACCATGATCTATGGGCTGGATGTGCAGGCAGATGGGAAGATCCTGATCGGTGGCCAAGCGCGCACCTCCAACAACGAGAACTACTTCTTCACCGCGCGCTTGCAGAACGACATCGCTAGTGGGCTCGCCAACGCATCCGCTACGGCCGAAGCCCTGGTATTCCCCAACCCCGCATCTGTTGGTTCCATGGTGCTGCTGGATGTAGTGGAGCCGATCCAAGCCGGTGCGCGCATCGATCTGCTCGCTGCGGACGGTCGTCTGGTCGGCGCATATCGTGCGGAGCAGCTCGGGCGCAATGCGGGACGTGTCAGCCTGATGTTGCCGGCAAGTGTTACGCCCGGTGTCTATCAACTGGTGCTCCAACAACCGGGTACACGCGTGGTTTCGACAATCGTGATCACCGACTGAAGACGCGCACCGCGCGCAGAAGCGGGACTCACGTCCTCGCAGGGTCACCGCATAGGGGCCTTGCGGGGACGTTCTCGCATTTCTGCGATCAACTCCCCTCCGCGATCGATCGCTCGATCGCACTACTTAAGGAGGGGTTAGGGGGTGGTTTCCAGGCCTGCGTTCTGAAAAGCGATCAGCCACGTCAAGAGAGAAGTTGAAACCACCCCAACCCCTCCTTACCCGTTCGGCGGAGCGCTTCCTCGGCCACTGCTCGGCCTGCGGAAGTCCGCTGTCGCTAAATGCCGAACAGGTGGGGACTTCACGTGAAAAGGAGGGGACTTGGTACACCCACGCAGGTTATTCCGCAGGTGACCCTGTGCCTTCTCCGGCCCACGGTTCCGTTCACCGGGCTACAACGAAGGCAGCCCGCGCAAGATCCCCGTTACGGTCGGTGGCCGTTGCGGAGTAAACACCCGGTGAAAGCAGGGTGACATCGAAGCTCTCTGGAGCCGGGCCGGCGGAGGGAACGGTCCGCGCAAGCACGAGCCTCCCCTGTGCATCGTGAACACGGAGCTCCGTTCCCGCTTCCCATCCATTGCGGGACCGGATGTTCACCACTTCGCTGGCCGGTATCGGCGAGACCAGCAAACCGTTCGCTTCGGCGGTAGGCGCCGCCGGGGTGCCCGTGCTCAGTTCGTCCATCCACAAGCTGTACGCTGTGGAGAAGGTGCCGCCGATGCTCACCGCGGTGGTGGTGACGACCTGCGCCACAGGCCAGGGGTTCCCGGCCACGAAGTACTGATACGCATCGATGTACACGAAGAGGGTTCCGAAAGCGGTGCTGTCCTGTTGCGCGGCCTGCACATGGATCCGCAGCACGCCCGGCACGGTGCCCCATGGCATGATCAATTCGCCGTAGCCGTCGGCGGTGCCACCATAGACACCGCTCCGCACCACATCGAGCCCCACGACGTTGTAGGCCCCTTCGTACGGATCGTTCCAATTGGTTTGGTAGGTGCATGGAAAAGGCAGTGCCTGCCGCGGGTCCGAATAGGTGACGATCGTTCCCTGCTCATCGGAACCTACCACGTACAGCCCGGTAGGGTCCACCTCGGAATAAGCGATCACATCCCACAGTTCCGCCACATCGGCCGAGGGGAACAGAGCGCCGTTCACCGTGGCGGACGGGAGCACCCATTGTACCACATCCGTGCTGTCCACGGAAAGCGTGCTGAAGTCCCACGTCGCATTGGCACCGCCGCTGCCCGGGGCCATGGCCGCGCTATAGTTGAGGTTGATGGTGAGCCCGGCGACCGGTGCGTTCGTGGTTTCTGTGAGCGTTGGTTGGGCTTGCCCCATGGAATGGACGGCAAGGCCGCACGCGGCGAAGAGGAAAGATCTTTTCATGGCCAGCGGGATGTTCGAAAAAGGGTGAGGCTTCATCCGCAAGGAACACCAGGCACCGAAGCGGCGGAATGACAACGATCAGTACGGGCGCGCTACATCCTCCACGCCCGTGAGCGGGTTAAGGACACCACCGAGAACGAGTTGCGCACCATGGGGTAAGACGACCCCTGGGTGTGGTCGATCGCTCAGTGGCGAACTATGATGAGTTGCCGCGCACCGTTGCCGACGCCGGTGGAAACCTCCACCGTGTAAGCACCAGCGGCGAGCGAGCGGGTATCGATCAGCATGCGTTGTTCACCCGGCGGCCTCACCTCATCGGCCAGGGTGCGCACCGTGCGGCCATGCATGTCCAGCAATCGGATCCGCACGCGTTGGGAACTGGTCAGGTCGTACGTGAGCGTCAACCACTCAACAGCGGGATTGGGGAAAACGCGCAATGCATGCGCGACCGGCAGCGCCGCCGCGGGCCCCAAGCCCACCGTGGAAAGCGTGCTCAACCACAAGCGGTAGGCCCCGCAATCGCCCGGTTCGAAGGAAACGCGGATGTACAAGGTATCGATCGGTGCGTTCAGGATGGTGTTGGTGTCCGTTACCACCACGCTCGCTTCCCCCACGGATGCGACGGGCGAGCCGATGGGGTTCCACGCGTGATCATAGACCTGGAGCCTCAGTCCCTGCAACGTTATCCCTGCCGTGGTCGCTTCGCTGATGATGCGGAAATGACCCGTGTCCGCTTTCACCACCCGGTACATGTCGAAGTGGTCGCTCGTCTGCCAGCCGTACCGCAGATGACCATCGACCGGCACGTCCATCACCACGGGTGTCGCTTCCGCGAACTCGTTGTTGGGTTCCACATCGCCGGCGAAAGCGTGCGTCATCACATCGTAGCGGATGCGGTAGCTCACTCCGCAATCGGTATAGGTGGGCATGGCCAGGCGCAACTCGAACGTGTCGGCGTTCACGCACGGCCAGTACAAGGTATCTAGCAGTGGTATGCTGTTCATTCCGGTCTCCAAGGCCTGGGCATACACCCCTTCGAGGTGGACGTTGATCGGGGTGAGCAGGCCGCCCGTGTTCTCGGACTCGATGATCACGCGCAAGGTGCCGTCATCGGGTAGCACGATACGGAAGAAATCATAGATATCGCTACCCCCAAAGCCTGAATAGGCCATGAAGCCCAAGTGCCCTTCCATATCGGTGGCGTATGGCAGGTCCAGCGCTTCGGCAACGGAGTTGTTGGGTTCTGTTTCAGTTTCGAAATACGGCGCGGCCACCTCGTACCGGATCCGATAGCTCACACCGCAATCGGTGTAGGTGGGCATGGCCATCTGCAAAGCGAACGTGTCAGCGTTCACACATGGCCAGTACAGGGTGTCTATCAGTGGTATGCTGTTCATTCCTGTCTCCAAGGCTTGCGCATAGAACCCTTCCAAGTGGACGTTGATGGGCGATAGCAAGCCACCGGTATTCTCCGACTCCACGATCACCCGGAGGGTACCATCCTCCGGTAGTACGATCCGGAAGTAGTCGTAGATGTCGCTTCCGCCCCACGCGGGGTCGGTGATGAAGCCCAAGTGCCCTTCCATTTCGGTGTCGTAGGGGAGCGGGAGCGCCTCCGCGACCGAATTATTGGGTTCCACTTCAGTCGCGAAGTAGGGGGCGATCATTTCGTACTGTATGGCATAGGAGTAGCAGTACCCATTGAACATGGTACTGTTGTGCATGTACAGGAACACGGTATCGGAAGCCACGCAGGACCAGTACATCGTATCCGTGATGGCCACGTCGTTCGCACCCACCAAGGGCATGGCGTCGCCGTAAGAATGCAGTTCATCCGATATGGGTGCGATCCGCAGGTCATCGGGGATCGGTGCAGGTGTATTGGCGCTGATGCTGGTGATGAGCCGCATCACACCATCGGTGGGTGGAACGATGAAGAAATAGTCCGCCTCCGGTGCCCAGCAGGTCACCCCGCTCATGGTCGTGTTCGCGGGAAGGAAGTTGGCCTGGGCGTAGTTATCGTTCGGCTCTTGCTCCGTGATCTGTGCACTACCAGACAGGGCAAGACCGAACAATACCAGCAGGATGAGCGGGCGTAGTGACCGTTCCATGTTCAACGGGATCTGATGTAAGGGTGAAGGTCCGACCGATGCTTGGCCGGGACCATGAACATGGACAGCCTATTCGGTGATCTTCGTCATGGCGCGGCGACCATAGCCCACCATGCGTTCCACCTTATACCGATCCGCGATACGAATTCATCCAGTCTGCTTGGCGCATCTTTGGGCGCCTTTGTATTGCGGAACGGTATTACTGCCAGAGCGGGACGGTGCGAAGCGTTCCCCTACGGTTCTCCACGATCACCAGCAGCGGCTCGCTCAACTTGTCCGGCACGGGAGGCCGTGTGCCGACGAAGGCGAACGATCCCTTGCCGGGAAGGATCTGCGAGAGCTTGAAGCGATCGATGCCGGTATCCACTTGCCAGATGATGGTGCCAGCGGTGTCCACGCGCGCGACCATCAGCCTTCCTTTCAAGCCGGGTTCTGAGGTGTAGATCATGAGCGCGCCGTCGGGATCGGTCATGCGCACCGGCCCCGATGCGTCGTCCAGGCGGAGGAACGCGGCGTTGAGGTATTCGGTGTCATTGATCGGCGTCATGGAGCGTATGCGGTGGTACTTGTCGTCCACAGGAGCGTCCAGCGCGCCACGGTGGAAGCGTCTCATCTGCTTGGCTTCTTCTTGTGACACAACACGACGCAAGAATTTCTTCGGTGCGAATTCGCGTTCAAGCTCGGCAGGCGAATGAAGCCCGATCCAGCTGTTCGTGCCAGTGATGAAGCCCGCCGCGAGATGGTCCGTGATCGCATGACGCTCGAAACGTGTGTTGGAGGGTTTCGCTGTAACCGGCGTTGCCTTGTATGTCTCCGGGTCCACATCGATGGCCGCGGTGCGATCGATGCGCATTACATGCAGTTCCCCCTCCATAACGTCCATGCCGCGTGGGTCTTCCCACCACGAGGGGTCGAGGGTTGCGTTGGCATCGCGGAGGTCCTTGGGTGTGATGAGCGCGTAATCGTCCAAGCGCACACCGTAGAGCCCGGTGGCATCGAACCAGAGCGTGCGCCCATCGCTACCCATGATGCGAGCGAGACTGTAGGATCCATGCGATAACCCGCTCACCACCGGGACAAGTCGTGGCTTCGAGCCGTCCAATGGGATCAACAGGATATTGATGCTCGTGGTCTCGTTGCCACCGCGACCGCTGATCTCCGGAAGATGCGGGTCCGTGGTTTGGATGAGCGTAGCTATGTGCTGGTCCGTGCGCACGCACTCGCCCAGCGGCACTCCGCTTGCGGCAGTAACCCTCAGCAACTTCTTGCCGAACCACATCACACCGCCGAAGAGGAGGGCAACAACGAGCACCACGATGCCGAGCATCGCCTTCAAGCTGCTCAACCTGCGTACGAATGTGACATCGGGCGCGCCTCGCAGCGGCGGTGGCGTACCCACCTGCCGCAGGAGGATCCCGCCCTTGCCATCGTCGATCTCCGCGCGGCAACCGGGCGCTTTCCGGTGGATCACTTCATCGGCCACGAAGCGAAGGATCCCGGCACGCTCGCCAGCGGTCCACGATCGCCCAGCGCTCCATGCCGCAGCATCGTTCACCTGGATGATGGCGACCACATCGCCGCCGCCGAACTCCCAGTAGAACGAGAGGGTGCCGGCCCCATCGCGATAGGTGACGGTGCCTGCGCGACCGTTCTCCGTGATGTCCACCTGCCGGTCAGATGAAGTCCGCATGCCGTGCTCAAAGTTCGTTCGGCCAATACTACGCACTGGTCTGTTCTCACTCCTTCGAGGTGCAGGCTCGTACGCTTAGTACAAGCGACATCATCGACCAGCTTTCCGCCTACGCCATGATCTTTGTCCCATGCGACACGCATCCCTCATCCATCAACTCGCACGGCATCGTGGCGTGTTCGAGCATCTCCTTTCCAGTGCTGATGCAGAGGAGCAACGCTGGCGGGCAGCGCCGGAGAAGTGGTGCCTGCTGGAGACGGTGTGCCATCTGTATGATGAAGAGCGTGAGGATTTCCACGCCCGACTGCAGCACGCACTGGAAACACCGGACACCCCGCAACCCCCGACCGACCCGCCGGGTTGGATGACCTCCCGGAAGTACATGGAACAGGACTACACCACCATGCTCACGAAGTTCCTCACGGAGCGCGACCGCTCCGTGGCATGGCTCCAGGGCTTGCACGCGCCGAAGTGGAGCAATGCGTACCAGCACCCGAAGGTCGGTGCGCTGAGCGCGGAGTTCTTCCTGGCCAACTGGGTGGCGCACGATCTCCACCACATCCGGCAGATCAACGCCATGCGCTACGCCTACCTGGCCGCTACGTGCGGAGTGCGCCTGGACTATGCAGGGACGTGGTAGTGATGCTGGCGATCACACGCTCGGCGATAGCCTGACCGGCGCATCGCCCAGCCCATTCACGGAAGCTGCGCGTTCCGCACGGCGGTAGGGACCGTTCCGCCGATGGTCACGAGGACGGGATCGCGATCGTTCGCGGTGCCCGCATATTTCACGGTGCCGTCCATGGTCACGTCCTCCGAGTAATACCCGCTCACGGTATTGGTGGGCACCGCGCCCCCAATGCGCACCAGGATCGCGTCGCGGTCGTTCGCACTGCCCGCGTATTTCACTTGATCGTTGAAGGTGGCGTCGCCCGTCCAGAGCACTTGCGCTCCGCCGATGCTCTTGCGCGCAGCGGTGCCGTACGTGAGCGTAACGCCCGACGTGAAGTCCAATGCGGTGGGCAGGGCGTTGAGCGCCATGGCGCTCGCGGTCATGCACGGCAGATGGTTGCGGTGCCGCACGGCCACGAAGTAGTTCCCCGCTGGCGTAGCGATGGACACCGGGCTGGTGCCGTCCACGTCCACCACATCGCCATCGCGCTGTACCAGGGCCGTGCGCGAGGCGAGCACCAGCGTGTTGTCCGCATCGTCGCGCAACTCGATCAGTACATGGTCCACGATCGCGTTGTTGCCGGTGGTGGAGAGCACCACGTTGGTCGTGGGTGGCGAAGGCGGTCCGGTATGCACATAGCCCAATGCGGGGTAGGGATCGGCCAGGGGCACCAGGCCGGCCGCGCGCAATCCGTCGTTCATGCTGCCGGCGAGCGCATTGAACGGACCTTCGAGGAACACCCGGGGCGACACTTGCACACCGGTCGTGGCCTGTCCCAGTCGCATCGTGTATCCACCGGTCACGTAAACGTTGTTGTCCGTGCCCAATGCGAACGCCTGACTACCACCCGTGCCCGCGGTGATGTACCAAGCGCCCGTTCCATCGCTGTGCACCTTGCAAATGCCCATGGCGAAAAGCACGCCCGCGCAGAGGTAGGCGTTGTTGCTCGCGTCCAGCATCATCTGGGCGTGCAACAAGAAGTTGTTCGGCCCGTCGGCGTTGCCATTGGACCAGAGCTGTGTGCCGTTCGGATCCGTCTTCAGGAACGCCGCTCCTCCGTTCCCGGGGAACGGGAAACCACACACCACCGGCGCGTTATCCGTGCCCACTTCCACGCGGTAGGCGGTGATGGGATAGACGTTCTGCCAGAGGAGCGTGCCCGTGGGCGAGAGCTTGCGGATCACGCTGCCCGCGCCGCCGAGGTAGTCGCCATGCACCACATAGGTATTGCCGAAGGCATCCCCCGCCGCATCGCCGACGGTGAGGCTGTTCACACCGCCCAGGCTCCAGATGGTGTTGCCATTGCGATCGATCCGGGTATAGCCGTTCACGCTGCCCACAATGCCCCGGTGCGCGATCACAAGGTTGCTGTCCGGCGTGAACTTGATGTTCACCGGCGCACCGATGCCCACATCGAACCACGACCACACGGCCGTACCGTTCGGTGCGAATTTCTTCACCTTGGTCACCTGCCCATTGGGTCCCGTGCCGATGCCCACCACATAGATGTTGCTCGCCTTGTCCACCACGCACTTGCGGGTGGATGACCCGTCGAAGAACGACTCGTACACCTGGCGCCACAGCAGGTTGCCGGCCGGGTCGAACTTCATCACCAGGCTGTTCGCGTTCACCGGGCTGGTGAAGCCGCTCATTACCGTGCCGGTGACGATGGCGTTGCCCTGCGGGTCCGTGGCCACCCAGGTCGCCTTGTCGAACATGGTGGTGCTCGTCTGGTCGAACGATGCGTCCCACAGGAAGGCACCGTTCGCGTTCCGCTTGGTCAACGTGATGTCGCCGCCGAGGTTGGGGTCGTAGTTGACCGTGAAGACGTTGTTCTGCTGATCGAGCGCGATGGCGAGACCGCCGCTCTCGGTCCAGTCCACCGATACTTGTGCAAAGAGGCGACAGCCGAGGGCGAGGGCGGTGATCGCGGGAACGGAACGTAAGGTCATGGTCATGGTGCTCCAAATCTGGGTGATCCATCCCGTGTGGAAGGTGACCTCCGTCACTGTTGGCGCCTATTCGGACGATGGGACCGATGGAACGGGAAAGGCCGTGGATGGAGTGGATGGACAAGGGCGGTATCGGACGCTCTTCCCCCGATCTTCGCCCCAATGGACGATCTCGACCTCGCTCGCCGCTTGCGCATTCTCTACCGCACCGTGCAGATGCTCCAGAGCGATCTGCGGCAAGGCCACCTGAACAGCAAGCTACTGGCCGATATCGAGATGCGGATGGAGCACGGCATTGCCACCGAGCCGCGTTGCGCCGGCCTTTCGGCTCCCGTGGATGCGTTACGCGAGAGCACCCTCACTCCTCGCGCAGAGCTCTTCGCGGACACCATCCGCTCCTGCGAGAAGTTGAATGACGCCATTGAAGGGGTGTTGAGCGATATCGCATAAGACCCTTCATCCAACGCACGATGTGGAAGGAGTACCCCATGAACGGACCTGATGATAGCGACGGTCAGGCCCGGTCCTCGGCCAGCTTCTCCCGCTCCACCATCCGCTTCAGTACGAGCAGCATGCCCATCGCAAGCACCAGCAAAGCGGTGAAGAGATACCAGGTGGTGGTGTAGCCGAAGCGCGCGATCAGGTTCAGGCCCAAGGTGTGTCCGATTATGTGCGAGACACTCCAGCCGATGGTGAACAGCGCCATGTACGCGCCGGGTCGGCCGTGGTCCGAGCGGTCGTAGGCGAAGCGGTTCATGAAGGGGAAGTTGAGCATCTCCCCTACCGTCGCCAGCAACATGCCGACCCACAGAAAGGCGACCACCGGGAAAAGATCGAGCACCAGGAAGCTGAGGGCGAAGAGCGCCACGCTGATGATCATGATCCCCATGCGGTCGAACGCACGGTCCTCGCAATACTTGATCAGCGGCATCTCAGCGAGGAAGATCAGCAGGCCATTGAAACCCAGCAGCACACCGATCTCGAACTCGCTCAGGTGGTGTACTTCGCTGTAGAAGAGCGGGATGGTGCTGAAGTACTGCAGGAAGGCGATGCCAATGAGCACCAGGATGAAGATGAAGAAGAGGTAGAGCCTATCGCGGTAGGGCGAGCGCTGCGCCGTGGACCGCGCGGCCTGATCATCCTTCATCGCTTGGCGGCGCGGCAGGCGCAGCACCATGAGCGCGACCGCAGCGAGCGAGGTCAGGCCGTCCACCCAGAACAATCCACCGTAGCTCCATGCCGCTATGATGAGCCCACCGATGGCCGGCCCCATGCTGAAGCCGAGGTTGATGGCCAGGCGGATGAGCGTGACCGACCGTGTGCGCGCCTCGGGCTTCGCATAGCTGCGGATGGCCACGAACATGGCCGGGCGGAACGCATCGGAGAGCACCATCAGCACGAACACTCCGATGCAGAAAGGCAGGAACCCCTCGACATACTGCAGTACGATGAAGGCCAGGCCCGAGGTGAACAAGGTGCCAGACATGATGTCGTAGAAACCCAGGCGATCGGTGAGTTTGCCACCGAGCCACGAGCCCAGCACCGATCCCGCACCGAAGCTGCTCATGATCCATCCCACCTGCTCCAGGCTCAGGCCCATGTCCTTGGTGAGGTAGAGCGAGAGGAAGGGCACCACCATGGAACCCGCGCGGTTCACGAAGGTGATCAGCGCCAGGATCCAGATCTCCCGGCTGAGGCCGTGGAAGGATCCGATGTAGAACCGATAGGCTTGCGCGAGCAATTGCACTGTGCAAACCTATCCGGCGGCGCGGACTCGGAACCGGATGTCACTTGGTGGCTTGAACTGGGGGTGGACTATTCGGGCATGAACGCTTTCGACTTCGCCGCCATGACCAACGAACTGCGACGCATGGGCAATACCAAGGTCGCCCTGATCACCACGGAGAACAAAGGCTATCGGGAGCCGAAGCGCGAGCGGCATCCCCATTCGTGGAGCATCGTGGAACCCAAGGACCTCGTGGCGTGGCTGCAAGCGCTGCGGTGACCTCCGGGTAGCACCGTTCCCTCTTGCGAAGATCGGATAGAGCAAGGTCGCAGCGAGGAACCAGACGGCCCGGATGTTGGTATCACATCACTATGAAAAAGCTCATCCCCACCGGCGTGCTCATCCTCGGCCTCATCATCGTGGGCCTTGGCCTGATACGAAAGGACGATGCCCAAGCCACCATCGACCTGGGCAAGACCGAGATCGATATCGGAAAGAAGGACAGCGCCTTCAACGGCTATTTCATCATCGGCGGTCTGGTGGCGGTGGCGGGCCTGGTGCTACTGGTGCGCGGCGGAAAGGCCTGAGGGCCTTTCATTGGGGATAACTCGCCCGTTCGACGGGTATTTATTACCTCACACCGAGTGACGAGCTCGTGGGGTCATGGCGTCCCCATGGAGATCGACGGTATGCACCACATCCTTGCCGTGCCGATCAAACCTTCCTTCGCGCCAACTGCGCCTCCACCCAGGGTAGCGCCTCGCTCTCCTCCCTGAAGAAACTCACCGGGAACGGTGCCGGATGGAGCGCGTAGTAGAGTTCAAGGATGTTCATCAAAGTGGGGTTCCGGCTCACCAGGGCCAGGCCCAGTGTGAAAGCCTCCGCTCCTTGGTCTTTGTAATGGTTCTTACCGAGCACGGTGGGATCGAAATCGACGTCGTCCGGAGCGACGAGCATCACCATGTGCGGGGTGTTCGAGCAATGCTCCTTCCGCGCGCCCATGCTCTGTTGAAAGCTGGCCGGATCCGCGATGGTACCCGGCTTGAAGCGGATGACCACCAGATCGGGACGCACACGTTCCAAAGTGGCGGGGCCGATATCGATGAGTGCGGACATTAGAGCGGGCGAACGGCCGCGAATGTAGGCGCGGCCGTTCGATACGGTCAGACCTGTTCCCCGGGCTACTCTTTGACGAACCGCTGGATCGCCTGGGATCCGTTCGCGGAACGCAGGTGAACGATGTACACGCCCTCGGACAGATGCGCGATCTCGAATATCGAGGAGTTGACGTTCGGTGCCGCCTTGTACAGTTCCCGACCGCTCAGATCGCTCACGGTCACTTCCGTGATCCGGTCAGCGGCGCTGATGCTTAGCTGATCGACGGCCGGTGAGGGATAGATCCGCAGCCCAGCGATGCCGCCCTGCTCCTGCACATCGTTCGCCCCACCATAGCTGAGATCGTCGACCCAGATCGAACTTCCGTCCACTGGTGTGTTCCCGCTGGCTATGAGAAAGACGCGCGCCGTGTCCGGATAGTCGGTGCTCAAGTAGCTGAAGGGGACAGAGAACGGCTGCCATCCGTTCACGGTGGTGGTGATATTGAGCGTGGCGACCGCGACCACTTCGAGCCCGGGGATCAAGGGGTTCCATTTCCAAAGGGCCGTATGGATCTGGCCGACATCATTGCCTTGCGGGAAGTACTGGTATTGGCCATTGAACGTCGCCGGGCGACCCGTGAAAGCGAACCCCGGATAGCCCGTCATCTCATCGCCGCAGGTCACGCGGCCGATCTCCACGATATTGCCCACGTAGCGAGAAGTCACCTTGATGTACGATGACCCCACCGCACCGGGGGTGCCCTCATCGCAACTGGTCACTTGAGCCAGGGTGTAGGTAACAGCGTTCGTGGTCCACCAATCGGTGGGTTCCATGTAATTGACATTGCTGTACCAGGATTCGAAACCGCCGTTCGGGATCTGGGCGTGGGTGGAAATGGCGAGCCCCAGGGCGCAGGTGAGGGGTAGGATCGTTCGCATGCGTGAGGGCATTGGGTTCGTGCCGCGAGCGGAATGACGACACGATCGCCCTGCGGAGTTGCCTCGGCGCGCGCGCATTGGGAGAAAGGTCCGGTAGGCACACGGATCATGCGCCTAAGAGATCGTAAGCGAGTTGCTCACCTATTCCACCAATGCGAGCGCAATGCTCACTTGTTGCTCTCCGTCAGCCATGTTCACATGATAGAGCCCACGGGCCAGGCCGCTCAGATCCATCGTCCATGGTCCGGACCCCAGGGCCGACGCCTGGTAGGTGCGTACCACTTGACCCAGGGCGTCGCGTACTTCGATGCGTGCATTGGCGCCCATGTTCCCGGTCGTTAATTGTACGATCCCGGAGCTCGGATTCGGCCAGAGCACATGATCGGTGATCCCAGCATCACGCTCGTCAGTGGTGGTGGTGGCGCACTGGTCCAGGAAAGCGAGCATGTTCGCTCTTGAGTTCATCGCTTCGGCGGAGTCGTTGAAGAACTGGCTCGCGCCTACCGTACCGAACAGGACATGACCATCGCCCCAGGTCTTGTCACCCACCAGCGGAAGGCCCAACTCGGGGCCGAGAAAATGGTCGTCGTCGTTGTCCGCCACCGCGGTGTCCAGGTCCCCTCCATAGAGTACGCCTTGGGCGTAGTAGAACGCGCCCCACTCGTTGCCCACCGGCAAATACGGCCCGGTTGATATGCCATGCCCGGGGACCGGTCGCGCGTACCCAATGGAATAGCCCTGCACCAGCTTAACGCCATCGAACCCTAGATCCACCACAAGTTCGCCGTTCACATCCTGGGAGTTGGGATCGCAGTTGAGAAAGAGATGCCCGCCGGCCGCCACCCAATGCTGGAGATCGATGCCGTTGTCGTTCAGCCAGGCGAACAGCGGATCGGTGTCGCCGTAGCTGCCGTCGATGAAAATGAAGCAGGTCGACGGTGAGAGCAGCACTTCCGGATCAACGGTCTCGAACCACTCATGATGCCATCCACCTGCACCGAACACGGTGTTCAGCGTAGAGGAATTCGTGGTGGAATACCACGGCGGTCCGGTCCCTAAAGGCTCCAGTGTGTCCACCGAATTCGAATGGATGTACCAGACCTCGGTACCTGCGACGGGTTCCAGGTTGCAGATCTTCTCACCACCTGCATCATTGTCCGGAAGGTCGTCCCACAGCCAATTCACGGTGACGGTGACGGTACGACAGCCCAGTGCGCTCATATCCGCCGATGTACTGAAGGTGTAGACGGTATCCTCACCGGGCCATAAGGTGTCCGTGAAAGCCGCGGTGGCCTGGAGCACACCGTCCACGCTGAAGTTCACGCTGAAGTCATCCGCCGGGGCACTGCCATAGTTCACGATGCGTGCGCGCACGGGTTCCATACCCAACCCGACCGCCGTGATCGGGTGAACGAGCGCGGCCACGCCGATATCGCTTTCAACGCCGCCAGAGATATCCACCGTGTAGTCCTCGCATTCGCCTTGCAGGAAAGGCACGCAGGGGTCGTTGCTCTGCGTCCATGGACCGAAGGGTTCCGCCACGGCGCGGATGCGCAGCCGCGTGGGACCGATGAGCGCGAGCTGCGGCACATTGAAGGTGATGGTGCCTGAGGCATAGTTGTTCAGTACCACGAGCCCGATACGCTCCAGGCCGA
>JAGNSU010000080.1 GCA_017987895.1 Flavobacteriales bacterium
TCCTTCGGTCACGCTCATTTGGATCACAGTACGGCCTGCTGCGTCCAAAATGGTCAGAACGGTCCCGGCAGCGAAGTCGTGCTCCAACCAGACCTGCTCGCCCGAGCCGATCACCGCGAGATGGTTCCCGGCGCTGCCAGCGAAGGTGACCGGCACAGCGCTGCTCACCGTAGACCTGCCATCGAGATCCGTTTGGCGTAGACGGTAGTAGCTCGTGCCTGACCAGGGCGATCCATCGAAGGCTTGGTACGATAGCGTGGAAAGGCTGGTGCCCGCACCCGGAACCTCGATCACCGCTTCGAACACCTCGGTGTCCCGACCACGCTCCACTGTGAAGTAGGCGTTGTCCCGCTCGGTCGCCGTGGTCCAATCCAACCGGACCCGGCCCACTTCAGCAGTGGCCGAGAAGGAAAGCAATTCGATCGGCAAAGGGTTCTGGGTGGTGGTCGATGCCAGGGTCCAGGGGCTGAAGACGGTTTGCTGTGCCGCGGTCTCGAGCGTACCTGTCGTGGTGTTGCCGATGACGTTCGACTGGCCTTTGTCCTCCCAGATCGCCCCGCTCCAGCGTGCCACCCGCAGATCGGGCAATGCCGTCACGCCGCAGCTCTCCGGGTCGTCCCAACTCAACTGCACCGTAGCGTTCGGTGTGCCGGTATCGCGATCGATCGTCCAATACTCGCATTCGGAGATATGGTCCAGCGTGGGTTCGAGCGGGGTTCCGAAAACACCTGACGGGTCCCCGAAGTGGTACTCCACGGTGAAGGCATCAGTTCCCGAGCCTGTTACACCGATGAGAGCTGCAGGGCGAAGCGAGTTGCCTTTACCCACGGGGTAGGTGAAGTTGGTGGTGCCCAACTTGGTCATTGGGCCATGCACGAAGCTCGCGTCGGTGTAGTTGGTCGCGGTGGCTATGGGGTTAAGGCGAAGCCCGGGCGCGCTCATAACACGGCCTTGGAGCAGATCGATCGTGTTGCGGATGCCCACCGGATCGTTCTGCACCACATCCCCCGAGGGTTTGTTCACGCGCAGCACACCGAAGAAATCCACGAAACCGGTGGTGTTGATCACCTGGTTGCCCACCCCATTGAACTCCACGGTGCTCAAGAACTCATCGAAGCTCAAGTCGTTGGCCAGGTTGTACCAATTCCCTTGCAGTTGTATCGTCCCCCCTGGTCCTACAAAGGCCAGATCCAAGAAGCCGCCCGGCTGGATGGTCAGATCACCACTGATGATGCATGTGTTCGCAGGTTCCGTGTTCTGGAAAATACCTTCGGGGGTGTAGGGAGGATGCCCGATCAATGTGAGGCTGGTGGCCGTGAAGGTGCTCGCGTTCACCAAGTGGATGCCCATGGTGCCTAAACCCGCGCTCCGTTCCACCGTCACATCTCCGCCACAGTTCAGCGTGCTGCCGTTCGTCACGAAGAGGTCCGTAGCCAGCGAATTGGTGGATATCGAGAGGTCGTTGCACATCGCGGTGCCACCTCCGTCCACGTAACAATGGTTCAAGCGCGTCTGGTTGATGACCACATCGGTGCTGGCGATCGGCACCCGGGCATCGTCCCAGTTCCGACAGTCGAACCAATCCGTGCTCTTCGCTCCGGTCCAAAGGCCCGGCACGAAAACGGTGCTGCTGAACGGCAGGATCGGCGCGAGCAGCCAGTCGGGCGAGGTGCTGCTGTAGGTGGCACAATTCGCCATGCTGCCCCAGTTCACCGGATCGTCCACCCGGATGATCCATTGCCGCTTGCTGGCGCTGGTCTGCGGCCCGGTGTACTTGGCGTAGTTGGTGGCGCTGGTCGGCGCCATGCTGAAGCACTCCATTTGCAGGGGCAGACCCGAGTGTGAGGTCGCCGTTGCAGGGCAGCAAATGCCCTGTAATGGCAGCCATTGTCCGTTCGTGCTGAAACCGAAGAGAACGTCGCCGCCGGTGTAGGTCGCATCGTTCGCGCCGCCCGGATTGTTCCAAACCCCGCCTTGCATGAAGAAGATCTGGTCGCCGCCCGTGCTGTTCAGGTTCAAACTGTTCAACCCGTTCAGTGAATTGAAGGACCAGAGCGCATCGGGTGATACCGAACTGTTGGCAGTGCTGTTCTGGAAACGGAAAGTGATCACCTGGCCCGCCGGGATCGTAGGGCCGGTACGCGTAGCGCGGAGCACGCCTTCACCATCGCCCCAGAGCCCGGTGGTCGTATGTGAATAGCCGCAATCGGTCATGTCCAGCGTGGTGCCCGGTGTGATGTCCTTGAAGCAGAAGAAACTCACTTCATCCTCGGTGCTGTTGCCGGTGCAAAGCGTGGCATTGGCGTTCACGCCTACGATCAAGAGGTCCCCGAAATCGAGGGCTGTGGGCGGAGAATCGTCATCGACGATGGTGAGCGTGGCCGCGTTCTGCGGACCGATGTTCATACCCCCGCTGAGACCTATGATCGAAAAAGTGATCATTTCGGTCATTTCGGCGATGGCATCGTTAACGATGGTCGCCGTAAAACTCGTTGTGGCCGCGTTGGCGGGAATGTTCACAGTGATCGTACCCCCGCCGCCGTTCGGGTTCGTGGTGTAGTCCGTGGTGTAGTTCGCGCCCACTCCATTGCTGATATTGATGGTCGCCGTTTGCGCAGCTGGGGAAGTGGGGAAGATGGTGAGTTGGAAATTCTGCACACCGCCGGTCTCCAAGGCCGTAATGCCCAGCGTCCCGAACTGCACCGTGGGTGTGATGTCATCGTTCGTGATCGTGAGCACGAACGTGCTCGTGAGCCCAACGTTGATCCCGCCGGTGGTACCAGTGATCGAGAAGGTCACCGTTTCCGCGGCTTCGGCGAAGATGTCATCAATGATGTTCACCGGGAATGAGGCTGCGCCTATACCTGCTGCCACGTTCAAGGTGATCGTGGTACCCACCACACCTGGAGTGGTAGTATAGTCCGTTCCGTAGGCGGAACCCGCGCCATTGGACACGGCAATGGTAATGGTGCCGGCGCCCGTGGTAACTGGGGAGAATGTGAGGTTCACGTTCTGAACACCACCGTTCTCCGCGATGCTCGCCGCGGCTGTGGCGAAGTTGACCACCGGCATACACGTGGGGCTGGGGACGTAGACGTTATCGAAGAGGGCCGCCTCACCGGCGCCTGTGCTATGGCCCCAAAGACAACCTGTGTAACGCAGGTTCAAGCCGACATGCACGTTATCCGTTCCAGTGCCGCATAATGTGCCCCCAATGGATGGGTTAGCCGTAGCAAAGGTGGCCGCGTTCAATTGCTGAGCGAAAAGACGCCACTGGTTCGTGCCGGGTGAGAAGACCACGCGAACGCCGAGGAATTGTGTGCTTACGTTATTGAACGGTGGGACCAGTGCAGCGCTCACGACATCGACCGCATTTGCATTCAGATCTACCCCACCGGTGTACCGCACCAATCGAAGCGGATCCGGTGAACCGGCATTGCCGATCACAACGGCATACCCATTTCCTTGAGTGAAGTCGCTCGTGGTGCCACCCAAAACGAAGACCGTCCCATAATTGCCGGCGTTGAGGCCCGAGGGATCGGGACGACTTTGTTGCACGCAAAAGCCCCAGGTGATGTCGCAGGTGTTCGTGTTCAGAGTGGTGGTGTAGAGGCCTGCGGCATCGCGCCAGACATAATCACGGCCTGCGGTCGTGCTACCTAGTGTCAGTTCTCCGGCAGTCCCGATCTGAGCCCCCGTGTTCAGCACGGTCTCCACTTCCGTCCAGCCACCACCCACCACCGTGTTCGCGGCCCGGTTGAAGTCGTCTACCAACTGCTGGCCGATGGCCGGGACCGCCATACCCGCGAGCAGCGCGAGCAGGAGGCGGGAGCGGGGCGAGGTCGCCGGGCACATGGTTGTACAAAGGTCGTTCACGTTCCATGCGCGCGCGTTACGCGGACGTGAAGCGATCCACATCATCTTGGTGGTGAAGATAGCGATCCCGTCGTAACACCTATCCGTGCTGATCCTCAGGTCATCACGTCCCGCTGCTTCGAGTTATGCACGATCCATCCACGATCCTGGCGTGGTGCGCATGGATACTTTTGCGGCCCTCCACCAAACCGCCTTCCGCGCGTGCCCGATACCATCCTCGTTCTGGACCATGGGTCCCAGTACACGCAATTGATCGCCCGGCGGGTGCGCGAGCTGAACGTTTATTGCGAGATCCACCCCTTCACGAAAGCGGCCCAATTCGCGGGCGATCCGAACATCAAAGGGGTGATCCTGAGCGGATCCCCGTTCAGTGTGCACGATGAAGGCGCGCCGGATACCGATATCAGCGGCTTCCAAGGCCGTGTTCCCGTCCTGGCCGTGTGCTATGGCGCCCAGTTGCTCGCCCGGCGCGCTGGCGCGCCAGTGATCAGGAGCACAGTGCGGGAGTATGGGCGCGCGCATCTGGACAACATCCACATGCCGGATCCCTTGTTCACCGGCATCCATCCGGGCACGCAGGTCTGGATGAGCCATGGCGACAGTATCACGGATGTGTCAGGGGCGATGGAGGTGATGGCCAGCACCCATGCGGTTCCCGTCGCGGCGTACAGGCTGCGCAACGAACCCACCTTCGCCGTGCAGTTCCACCCGGAGGTATACCACACCACGGAGGGCCTGCAACTGCTGCGCAATTTCGTGCAAGGCATCTGCGGTTGCGCAGGGGACTGGACACCCGCCTCCTTCGTGGACACCATGGTCGCCGCCCTGAAAAAGCAACTGGGCCAGGACCAGGTGGTAATGGCTTTGAGCGGTGGGGTGGACAGCACGGTGGCCGCCACCTTGTTGCATCGCGCCATCGGCCCGCACCTGCATTGCATCTTCGTGGATAACGGACTGCTGCGGAAGAACGAGTACCAGCAGGTGCTCGAGGACTACCGGCATCTGGGCTTGAACATCACCGGTGTCGACGCCCGCGACAGGTTCTATGCCGCGCTGAAAGGGCTCGAAGAACCGGAGGCGAAGCGCAAGGCGATCGGGCGCACCTTCATCGAGGTGTTCGACGTGGAAGCGCACCGCATACAGGATGTCAAATGGCTGGGGCAGGGCACCATCTACCCCGATGTGATCGAAAGCGTGAGCGTACACGGACCCAGTGTCACCATCAAGAGCCACCACAACGTGGGCGGGCTGCCTGCGCACATGAAGATGCAGGTGGTGGAGCCATTGCGCTTGTTGTTCAAGGACGAGGTGCGCCGGGTAGGTCGCGAACTCGGTTTGTCCCCGAGCTTGCTGGGTCGACATCCCTTCCCGGGCCCCGGCTTGGGCATCCGCATCCTGGGTGAAGTGACGGGCGAGAAGGTCGCATTGCTCCAGGAGGTGGACCAGATCTGGGTGCAAGGCCTGCGCGATGCGGGTCACTACGATTCGGTGTGGCAGGCGGGCGCGATCCTGCTGCCCGTGCGCAGCGTAGGGGTGATGGGCGATGAACGCACCTACGAGAACGCCGTGGCCCTGCGGGCGGTGAGCAGCACGGACGGCATGACGGCGGATTGGTGCCATCTGCCGCACGAGTTCATGGCACGGATCTCGAACGCGATCATCAATCAAGTGAAAGGCGTGAACCGCGTGGTCTACGACATCAGCAGTAAACCGCCCGCTACGATCGAATGGGAATGAGCCCTGCCCTCCGCTGCTGTGTCCTGGGGTTCGGGCTGTTGCTGATGCGACCGATGCTGGCGCAGGACGTGCGCGAGGTGGACGGAAAGAAGTTCCGCGCGCATACGGTGGAAGCAGGGCAGACGCTTTTCGCGCTCAGCCGTCATTACGCCGTTCCGGTGGATGCGCTGCTTGCCGCCAACCCCGCTGCCGCATCGGGCCTCAGCATCGGTCAAGTGGTGCTTGTGCCATTGGCCGCCGTGAACAAGAAGGAACTGCGCACCGCCCCAGCCCTGCACGCCGGTGAGTTGATGCATCGGGTAGCCAGGAAGGAAACACTCTATGGCATCGCGAGGCGGTACGGGGTCGAGCTCGCCGATCTGATGGCCCGGAACCCGGAACTCTCGGCAGGTCTTCAGGATGGGGGCACCGTGGTGATCCCGGTGGTGCAGGTGCGCGATGTGCCGGCCGCCACCATCGCTCCGGCCACCAGCACGGATGCAACGATGCACCTGGTGCAGGCGGGAGAGACCTTGTTCGCGCTGGGCCAGCGCTACGGCATGCCTCCGGATTCGATCGTGGCCCACAACGGCGGCTTGCCGGCCGGTTTGAAGGCGGGCCAGTACGTGCGTATACCGGCACCTCCGAAAGTGGTGGTGGCCGAGCCGACCGAGACAAAAAGGGCGGAACGCTATCGTATCGGCCTTTTGCTTCCTCTCGCCTTGGACGCCAACGACAGTGTTCATAGGGCGGACCCGAACAGAAAGGGACTTTACGAGGTGACCTCCATCGCGGCGCAGTTCCAATGTGGGGTGCGGATGGCGCTCGATTCACTGGCGGACCAGGGCTTGCGCGCGGAAGTGCTCGTGTATGACCTGGGCGAGGATGCCCGTACCTGGGGGCCTGTGCTGCGCAAACAGGAGATCCGCGATATCGACCTTTTTTTGGGGCCGTTCCATCGTTCGGCGATCGATCAGTTGGCGGCCGCCGCGCGAGGCGGACATATCGTGTGCCCCGTGCCCCAGACCAACAAGCTCATTCTGGGGCATCCTTCGGTGAGCAAGGTGCTGAGCGGGCGGCCCGACCAGCTTCAGCATCTGGCCCGCTATGCCGTGAGCACCTATGCCCGCGAGAACATTCTGCTCCTGCGCCCCGATATCCCCTCGGAAAAGGAACTGCAAGCCCAGATGCTGCGCGCATTGCAGGAAGCCTTGCGCGAACGTCCGGACCGCCTTCGCGATAGCGTGGTGGTGGCACGCCCCGGGCAGAAGGACCTCGGCAACCTAACGCAGCGGCTCGATCCATTACGCGAGAACATCATCATGGTGCCGTCCGAGGATGTGGAGTTCGTGAGCGGATTGATCACCAAGCTCATCCCCCTACAAGGCAAGTTCAGGATCAAGGTCTTCGGGTTGGCCGCATGGAATTCCATGGAAGTGATCGAACCCGGTGACCTGGACAAGTTGCATGTGCATGTGCCCATGGCCACGTTCGTGGACTATGAGGATCCCCGGGTGCAACGGTTCGTGCGCGCATTCCGGGAGCGTTTCACCGCGGACGCCGGCCCCTATGCCTTCCTGGGGTTCGATATCGCGTACTTCTATGGTACCGCGCTGATGCAGGAAGGCCGCGGCTTCGAGGAGCGGTTCGATGCGGTAGCGACGCAGCCTCTGCATATGGGCTTCCGCTTGAAGCGCATGGGACAGGAGAACGGGTTCGGCAACGAGAGTTCGTTGGTGCTCGAATACCGCGATCTAGGGTTGCATCGCGTTCGCTGAGCCTATCCGCCCTTTCCGTTCGATGGGGCGAACTCCTTCTCTTCGCCCAGGAGATAGCCCCACACACGCAGCTCGGGGACCGCTTCGCAGATCAGCTTCAGCATGCCGGTCATCGGGATGGCGACCACCATGCCCACCACGCCCCACAGCAGCCCTGCGGCGATCAGCGCGACAATGCTCGCCAATGGATTGATGCTCACACTGCTGCCCACCACCTTCGGTGTAATGAAGTTGTTGTCCAGGAACTGTGACAGCAGACAAACACCCATCGTCGCCACCACGTAGCCGATGGAGTCCTTGGTGATGAAGGCCACCAGGACCGGGATCAAGCTCCCGACCAAAGCCCCCACGTAAGGGATGATGTTCAGCAACGCCATGATGAAGCCCAGCAGAACGGCATAGGGTAGGCCCAAGGCCAGGAACCCGATGGAATTCAGCGTGCCGAGGATGAGCATTACGAGGAGGACACCCCGCAAATAGCTGCGCGAGAGCTCACTTATGCGCACCACCATGCCCAGTGCATCGGTACCGCGGTCTTTTCCCACTTCCACCAGGAACACCCGGAACTTGTGCTTCAAAAGAAGGAGCAGGAACACGAAGATGGGGATCGGCACGATCGATCCCAGTGTGGAACCCGCCCCAGCGGCCACCTGCATGGCCACGCGTCCACCCGAGCCGGCCAGTCCGGCCACTTGGGCGTTGAACCATTTGATCTGGTCGCGCTGGCGGATCTGCACGCTGTTCTCCAACCATTGCATGAAGGTGTTCCCCTTGTCGGTCAAGGCCGCCTGCAACGCGGGCAGATCGCCAGCGAACCGTGAAAGTTGCCAACCCATGAAGAAGAACAGGCCCAGGACCGCGAGCACCAGGATCGCGGTCGCGGCCAGCGCACCCGTCCAGCGTGGCATGCCCGCGCGTTCCATGCGCCGGGCCAATGGCAAAAAGAGAAAAGTGAAGATCGCGGAGACGAACAACAACAGGATCAGGCTCCGGCCGAAGTACAACACAAGCACCGTGAGGACCAGTGCCAGGAGCGTGAGCACGTACCGGGTCAGTGCATCGGTCTGGGGCATATGCAAAGAAAGGCGCGGCGCGCTCAGGTCCCTCCGCTTTCTTCCGACCGGGCGGCCTGGCGTTCCCGCCAGCGCTGCCGTATGCGCTCCCAGGAACGCTTCACCTCGGTGATCACCCGTGCGGCGCGTTCCTTGGTGGCATAGCGCTCCAACAGCGGGGGCAACACCATACCGGCGATCATGCTCGCGATCCGGGTGGTGGGTGTTTTGCGGCCCATGGCGAGCGCCAGGCCCATCACCTGGCCGATCGTGGCCCGGTCCGGGGTGATCATGCCCGTGATCGTTCTTAAAACCGGCACATGGCCCAGCACTTCACGGATCCCTTCCCCCAGAAGTGCTCGCCGAAATCCAGGTTCGCTCAATTGCGACCAATGGTTCGTGAGCCGCGCTCGTTGCCAGTCGCGTTCGACCCGCAGCCGTTGCTTATCCGCCCGCACCTCGTCCATGCTCGCGAACCGTTCACTCCTCGCCATGGATCGCGTTCAGTAAAAAGAGCGTGATGCGGTCACGGAGCACGGTCCTCCAAAAGAGGTAGAAGAAACCCACGAGCGCCAGGTAGGTGGCACCCGCCAGAAGGAATCCGACCACCGGGTCCTGCAACCGTTGTCCGAGCCAAAGTCCCCAGGCCACGTTCACCATCAGCACCAAGCCCGCCAAAAGGAGAATGACCACCAACAGGAGCACCGCTCCACCGGCGATGCGCCCCCCGCGTTCGCCCACGAGGATCTTCACCCGGTCCCGTTCGGCCCGCGCGTAGCCCAAGCCCGCATCGGCCATATCCCGCAGGAACTCCGCCGGATCGGGAGGCATGCCTCCTTCACGTGCGGGTTCCGGCCCTTTGGCGCTGCTCATGGACCGTTCAGTTCGCGCCGTGCCGGATGTGGTCGGCGGCTTGCCGTGCGCGGTGGGCCGTTTCATCGGCCACGTCCTCCACATCGTTCTTCACCCGGCTGACCAAGTCCCGACCCTCTTCGAAAAGAAAGCGGATGAAATCGCTCACCTCCTCCTTGGTCATGGAGGCGGTATCCGCCGCCTTCCCCTTGGCCCGGCTCCACTCACTGCGGGCTTTGTCGATCATCTCGTCCAGGTCATCCTTGGCGTCGGCCGCGCCACGCGCCATGCGGTCCCGCGTTTCTTTCCCGCTGCGTGGGGCGAAGAGGATGCCGAGAGTAGCGCCGATGGCGGCGCCGGCTAGAAATCCGAGTACTCCTAAGTTCCGTTCGTTGCTCATGGTTCGGTCGATGTAAGAAAGACCCAAGGGCGGATCTTTCCTCGAAAGGTAGTGCTTGAGGTATCCCGGAAAAGGACGATCGTCAGTCGCCGATCACTTTGCGCTTGGTCACCGCAACCATTTGCGCTCCATAACGAAGGTTCCGAAGGGTAGAACGGAGGCCAACCCCAGGCCCACGATGCGTTCCACATCCCACTTCAACTTGGTGAAGAGCGGTATGGCCGCGATCCAGTACCACACGAAGAGCACACCATGGACCCAGCCCACCACTTTTACCGCCAAGGGCATGTCCGCCATGTACTTCAAAGGCATGGCGATGAAGAGAAGCACCAGGAAACTTACGCCCTCGGCGATGGCAACGGAACGGAAACGTGCGATGATGGGGTCCATGGTCGTGCGGCAAGGATAAGCGTTCGTACCGTTCACAGCCCTACGGAGATCCCGAAGCCCTGCGGCACTATCCTGCGTACGGTCCCCGAGCTTGTCCGGTCCGAGAAATTGCTGCTTTGCTCATAGCGGAAGCCTTCCTCCCACGTGTCGGTTATATGCACCGTGATGGTGTCGCTCTCGGCCCACACGCGATCCGGAAGCCCGGAGCGCACCTTGCGGTCGAAAAGGAGAAAGGTGCAGTCCTTCCGCCAGAGCACACGGTAGCGGACCTTCAGCCCGGTGTCCCGATCGTGATCCCATTGGGATACGCCTTGGCGGAAAGTGCGCGATCCGTTCTTCTTTCCCGTGATCGCGGCCTGGCGTTCGTCCACGCGCTCCTCGAACTTGCCGTGGCGGAACAGGTCACAACGAGGGGTAGGAGGGGCCGCCCAAAGAAGAACGACCGCGAAGAGCAGCGATCCTCCGAGCAACGGGATCATGGGCGAGGGAGCGGGAAGTGCAGGCTCAACGGCCGCGCGATCACGCCTTCATCGACGGGATGGTCTCCTTGCTGTATTCGCCCGCTTTGAGCCGCGCGCTTACCGCGACGAAGCTCTTTACGGTGCGCTCCACATCCTCTATAGAATGCGCGGCGGTCGGGATCAGACGCAGCAGCATCTCACCCTTTGGGATGACCGGATACACCACGATACTGCAGAAAATGCCATGGTTCTCGCGCAGGTCCACCACCACATGGGTGGCTTCCGGCACGCTAGCCCGCATATATACCGGGGTAACACAACTATTGGTCTTGCCCAGGTCCATGCCTACATCGCGCAATCCATTTTGCAACGCGCGGGTAATGGTCCACAGTTTCTCATTGAACTCCGGCCGCGTACGCATCATTTCCAAGCGCTTCAGGGCGCCGATCACGATCGGCATCGGCAGGCTCTTGGCGTACACCTGGCTGCGCATGTTGTAGCGCATGTACATCATTATGTCCGCAGGACCGCTGATGAAACCACCGATGGTGGCCATGGCCTTGGCGAAGGTGCCGAAGTAGACATCCACCTGGTCATGCACGCCCTGGGCATCAGCCGTGCCACGGCCGGTTTCGCCCAATTGGCCGAAACCGTGCGCATCGTCCACGAAGAGGCGGAAGTTGTAGGTGGCTTTGCGCGCTACGATCTCCTTCAACTTGCCTTGGTCACCCGCCATGCCGAACACACCTTCGGTCATCACGAGGATGCCGCCTCCGGTCTGCGCGGCCACTTTGCGTGCGTTCTCCAGCTGCTTGTCGAAGCTGTCCATATCGTTGTGCTGGAACACGAACCGCTTGCCCATGTGCAGGCGTGCGCCATCGATCATGCAGGCATGGCATTCGCTGTCGTAGACGAGCACATCGTGCCGGCTCAATAGCGATTCGATGCAGCTCATGCACCCTTGGTAGCCGAAGTTCAGGAGGTAGGTGTCCTCCTTTTGCATCAGGTCGCTGAGCTCATTTTCGAGTTGCTCGTGGTATTTGGTCTGTCCGCTCATCATGCGGGCACCCATCGGGTAGGCCATGCCCCAGTCACGTGCGGCGTCCGCGTCCACTTTGCGGATCTCGGGGTGGTTGGCGAGGCCCAGATAGTTGTTCAAGCTCCATACCAGCACTTCCTTCCCCCGGAAGGTCATGTGGGGTCCCAATTCGCCCTCCAGTTTCGGGAAACTATAGTAGCCGTGGCTCTCCTTGGCCTGGCGCCCAATGGGGCCGAGGTCCTTGCGGATCTTGTCGAAGATGTCGTTCATAGGGTGGGGGTGGTGGGTACCTTTCGCGTGATGGGTCCGCAACAGGCCCGCCGGTTGGTGTGACGGACCGTTGGCGAAGGTCGCGGCAAAAATATCCATCCGCGGTGGCATTGTGCTGACGAAGCGCACAAAGCACTGTGGACCATTCAAGCTACCTTTGCGCCCTTTCCTGAACGGACCTTGACGATCACGCCCTTCCCGCGCCGCCTTGCTTTGGGCCTTTTCGCCCTGGCCGCGATGGTGATCCTGGCCGCTTGCAGCGAGTTCAACAAGGCGCTCAAATCGACCGACCTGGACTTCAAGCTGAAGACCGCCGAGAAGTTCCACGACACGGGCAAGTTCGACAAGGCCATTCCTTTGCTGGAGGAGTTGGTGGCCCTGACCCGGGGCACCTCCTTGAGCGAGCGGGTGAACTACCTGCACGCGAAGAGCTACTTCGGCATGAAGGACTATACCATGTCGGGTTACTACCTGAACAACTTCACGCGCACCTTCCCCACGAGCGCGTATGCCGAGGAATGCGCCTTCCTTTCCGCATACTGCTTCTATAAGAACTCGCCGAATTACGAGTTGGACCAGACCGATACTCGCGCCGCCATCGATGCCATGCAGCTCTTCCTGATCCGCTACCCGACCAGCGAGCTCAAGGATTCCTGCAACACCCTGATCGACGTGTTGCGCGCCAAGCTCGAGGTGAAGGAATGGCACAATGCCGAGCAGTACCATACCCTGCGCAACTACAAAGCGGCGGGTGTGGCCTTGGAGAGCTTCCTGCGCAACTGGCCCAATTCCCGGTTCCGGGAGGATGCGCTGTATCTGGCGGCTGAAAGCGGTTTCCTGCTGGCCAATGGCAGCGTGGAAGAGCTGAAGCCCGACCGCATACGCGATGCTATCAAGAGTTGTGATAATTTCGCGGTCGCTTTCCCGCAGAGCGACCGGTCGAAGTCCGTTGAACAAATGGCCTCGGACCTGCGGGGCCAGGCGGAAAGGATCACCAAAGCCAGTACCCCATGAACGCCAAGCACCAGAGCGCTGCCAAGAGCACCATTACCCGCGACGTCAACAAGTTGGACAAGGAGATCGGCAACGTATACGAGACCGTGGTGGTGCTCAGCAAGCGCGCCAACCAGATCGCCGTGACCATCAAGGAGGAGCTGGGCGCCAAGTTGGAGGAGTTCGCCAGCAACGGCGAGAACCTGGAGGAGGTGTACGAGAACCGCGAGCAGATCGAGATCAGCAAGCACTACGAGCGTATGCCGAAGCCAGCGGCTATGGCCATCCAGGAGCTCATCGAGGGACGCATCCAGTTCCGCCGTGCGGAGGACGAGCCCGCAGCGCCTGCTGCCCCGGCCGCTCCAGCCACCGTTTAAGCGATCACCCGTCGGGCATGTCCGCGCCCTTGGTACTTCCTCGCCGCGTGGTGCTCGGGGTCAGCGGTGGTATAGCGGCCTATAAAACCGCCTTCCTGGTGAGAGAACTGGTGAAGGCAGGGGCCGACGTGCAGGTGGTGATGACCCCTTCCGCCCACGATTTCATCACGCCGCTCACCCTCAGCACCCTCAGCGGTAAGCCGGTGCTCACCGATTTTTTCGTACATGACGGCAGCGGCCGCTGGAACGACCATGTGCATTTGGCCCGCTGGGCGGACCTGGTACTGATCGCCCCGGCCAGCGCCAATACCCTGGCCAAAATGGCCCACGGGGGATGCGACAATCTGCTCCTGGCCGTCTTTCTCAGCGCTACGTGCCCGGTCTTCGTCGCACCAGCGATGGACCTGGAGATGTACCGCGACCGATCCACGCAGCACAATTTGGAGCTCTTGCGCCAACGTGGGGTGGGTACCATCGGACCGGAAGAAGGCGAACTGGCCAGTGGACTGGTGGGCCCCGGCCGCATGACGGAGCCGGCCGCCATTGTGCGCCAACTCTGCGAGGCCATGATCGGGGCATCGCCCTGGGCGGGCCGCAATGTGCTCGTAACCGCAGGACCGACACAAGAGGCCATCGATCCGGTGCGCTACATCGGCAACCGCAGCAGCGGACGCATGGGTTTCGCCATAGCGGAGGAAGCAGCGCGGCGAGGCGCCCGTGTACAATTGGTGACCGGTCCGGTGTCGCTGCGCACGGAAGTGCCGGGGATCATCCGCACCGATGTGACCTCCGCTGCCGAGATGGCCCACGCGTGCAAGGCGCTCACTTCCTCTTCGGACGTAGTGATCATGAGCGCTGCCGTGGCCGATTTCCGCCCTGCCGATGCCAGCGCCGGTAAGATCAAGAAGACCGATCAAGCCCCCGTCCTGACCTTGGAGGCCACCGAGGATATCCTCGCGTGGATCGGCGGGCAACGCAGGAAGGGGCAGGTGATCGTCGGCTTCGCGCTGGAGACCAGCGATGGCTTGGCGCACGCACAGAGCAAATTGCAGCGCAAAGGTCTTGACCTCATCGTGTTGAACACGCTGGAGGATGCCGGTGCGGGCTTCGGCCACGACACCAACCGCGTTACCTTCATCGCCCCCGATACCGATCCTGAAGCCCTGCCGTTGATGAGCAAGACCGACGTGGCCCGCGCCTTGTTGGACCGCCTCGAACCCCGCCTCGCGAATGCGTAGATCCCTCTTCCTCGTTCTGTTCGCATTGACCCTTCC
>JAGNSU010000081.1 GCA_017987895.1 Flavobacteriales bacterium
GGCGACGGCGCGGCGAAGGCGTGCAACTGGCCGACGCGGCCCTTAACTAGCGCCAGAACAAGGGCATTCACTCGGGAGCTATCTTCGGTCTAGAATTTCCATCGATGGGACACCGTACCACGACCGATCATCCTGGCGGGAATATCCTTGTCGTGATCGCAGCCTGTGCGGGCTCCTTACTGCCAGCGTCCGGTCATGCGCAAACGATCGTTCATGCCGTGAACGTGATCTCGCCCTGCGTGGCCGATACGGAGTTCGTGGACATCGGCCTGGACGGGAACAATGATGTGGCCCTGGTCTGGATCGGCGGCATTGACAATGTGCAGTCCTACCTGTTCCCGCTCGACACCAACCTCGTGATGGCTTACCCCGTGGAGCAGGGCGATCCCTACGGCCCCTTCTGGGGCGCGAGCCTGCTCAACCAGACCGACGTCGGCTGTTGGTGGTCCACCTTCTGGCAGCCCAACACCGGGCTGCGCTACATCGGCTTCAAGCGCATCAACAGCCCCTCGGATACCACATTCGGATGGATAGAAGCTGACTTCTACGGCGACCCAACATCATGCGCGGATACAGTGGCCATCCTTCAGGTGGCCTACAACGTGACGCCGAACCTTCCGTTGCCGGCCGGAGGCATCATCACCGGCTTGGAAGTGATACCCGACGGGCAGGACCTCCTGCTCGAAGTCCGCGAGGACGCTCTGGTGATCGGGAACCGCGGTGCGAAGAACGGTGTGCTGGAGGTCTGGACGGGTCTCGGCCAGCAAGTGCTTTCGCGGACCATTCCCGCAGGGTCCACACAGCAGTTGCCGATGGCCTCGTTGGCGGCGGGTGCTTACACGGCGGTGTTCCGGAGCGTATCAGGCAGCACAAGCAGAAGGTTCATCCGGTAAGGCGATCCTCTGAACTAGCGCGCGTTTTCCATAGTTCTTCGCGTGGGAGTTAGCCCCCCCAAATGGCGCAAGTGTTCGGCGCGGGCAGGCTGAGCGAGGGCGGGCGCCCCATCCCCCGCAGGGTCACCGCCTCGGGACCGTGCGACCACCTGATCGCACGTAGGATCTTCCGTGCCGGAGACCGGCCTGGGCCGCAACGCCATTACCTTTGAACTATGCGCACCACGGAGGAGAAGCTGCACAAGAAGGCCGTATTGGAGCGGATCAAGGCGATGCCGGAACGCTTTACAGTAGATGAATTATTGGAGCACATGGTTGTGGTGCGCAAGGTGGAACGTGGCATGAAGGAGTTGGAGGCAGGCAAGGGCCTCACCACCACTCAAGCGCGGAAGAAGCTGGCCAAATGGCTGAAGTGATCTGGACCCCCGGAGCACTGGAGGACATCGACGCCATCGCTTCGTACATCGCGTTGGACTCTGCGGTACGTGCAAGGCAGCAAGTGTTGCGCATCCTTTCCGCGGAAGAATTGCTGGAACTCTATCCAGGCAGTGGCCGCATGGTGCCGGAGATGCGCAGTAAGGTTTATCGCGAGGTGATCGTGCCGCCGTATCGTATCATCTATCACTACGAGCCGAAGGCTGCCGTTGCCGGGATCCTTGCAGTGATCCACTCCAAGCAGCAGGTGCGAACCACCGCTGTGCGGAAGCGCCGCGCCGCAAGTCGGTGAACCCGTTCGATCCGTTGTGGCACGGATCGCGGATCCCCGCCAGCGAACATCCGCACTAGCATGGTTGATCAGGTTCGTGCGCCATCCGGTTTTCAGAATTCCGGTTTGGAAACCACCCCCTTCCCCCTCCTTAAGTAGTGCGATCGAGCGATCGATCGCGGAGGGGAGTTAAGCCTAGGCGTTTAGCCCCGCGCAGGGTGTCCGCCTACTTGCCTCCGCAGTGGTCTTCCGTCTTCGGAGACCCTGCGGCTCGGAGCCGAGATCAGTGCCCTCCCGTAGCTTTGGGCATTCATCGAACCGCCATGAGTTCCGAAGCAATGAAACTGGAGTTGATCCAATGGTTGAGCCAGTTGGACGACAAGGGCTTGCTTTCTTCCCTTCTCCATTTCAAGAAGGCCAACGAAGCGGGCGACTGGTACGATGCCCTCACCGCCGAGCAGAAGGCCGCCATCGCTGAGGGCGAAGCGGATCTGAAGGCAGGCCGCGTGAAGTCCTCCGCCGAAGTGTGGAAGAAGTATGGCCGCACCGCGAAAGGTTGAGTGGACCGCACGAGCGGAACGCGACCTGGAACGGATCCATGCGTTCGTGCTGGAGCAATGGTCGCAACGTGAGGCGGATCGTTTGCTGGACCTGGTCCAGGAGTTCGAGGTGTTGATCTCCCTGTGGCCGAATGGTTTCAAGCGATCGCGACGCAATAAGCATCATCGTCTCGGGTTCGTTCACCGCAACACCACGGCGGTCTATCGCGTGTTCAGAGATCGTGTGGTGATCATCACCATATTCGACAATAGGTCGAACGCGCCGAGGTGACTTAAACCTTAGCTAGCGCGGGTCTTCCATTTCATATCTCGCGGGAGTTAGCCGTGCGAGGCTATGCGAGGCGGAAGGCGTCCTCCCGTGCGTCCAGGAAAGGTCGATCGTTTTGGAACAAGAGGAGGGCTCGCGGGCCTCGCCTAACTCTTGGGCCAGATCAGAGGCCGATCTTCGCAAATCGCCCCAGTACTCGACCCGCATGGAACCCATGACCTACTTCTATGAGTCGATCGACCGCAACGCCATCTTGGTTCGACCCCGACAGCCCTACATCGATTGGGCGAACAAGGTCTACAACGATGGCCATGCCTTCACGGGGAGAGACGAGTGTAACATTTACCTGGTGCGCGAAAGGGGCAGCAACGAGGAAGTGGAGCGCTGGGTCCGCACGCACTTCGACGAGTTGTTCGTGAATGAACTCAACGACTGGTGTACCGACGAGGAACGGTGGCCTCCCGGTCGGACCTACAAGATGTTCGCGGATTGGTTCACGGTGGAGGTCCATTCCATGGTGCTTGATGTGGAGGAAGGTCCCATCACCAAAGAGTGAGAGAGGTTGTGCCCGCGTCTGGGTAGATCTCACGTTGATCCCCGCCAGCGAACATCCGCGGTAGGTGCACAGGGTGCTGCGGTGGCCGCTACCCCAACGTGCGTGATGTCCACGCATACACCATCTCCGGCCGCCAGGGCACGTGCGGCCCATGCACCATGCGCAGCAGGCGGTGCTGCTCGGTGTACTTGTGTTGTTGCAGGAATTCGAGCGCGGCGGCGTTGCCTTCCGGCAGGGTTACTTGTGCATTGTGCATAAGGTGCCAGCGCAGCAGTTCGCAGCCCGCGTAGCTGTTCTCCGCCACGATCAACTCATCCATGAGCAGGGGCATGTAGGTGCCGAGCACACGGCCCTTGTGCATGAAGACGCGGCTGGCGTAGAAGTGCTCGCTCACCAGGTCGCGGCGGTCCTCTCCGTAGGCCAGCTTGTCCAGGTGCAGCACGCCCATGCTGTGCTGCGGCTCGAAGAGTTCCACTTCATCCAGCGTGGGCGGTTCGCATTTGCCACCGGCATAGGTCACGTAGATGCCATCGGCCTTAAAGCCGAGCGCCTCGTAGTGGGCGCGCTGGTCTTCGGTGATCACCACGGAGCAGGAGGTGCAGCCGCGTTCGCGGAGTTCGAACACGAGGGCGGTCACCAATTCCGCTTCCAGTTCCGGCCCGCGGAAGCGCGGCATCATCACGCGTTCGCCGATCCAGCCCGTGCCGTTGTGGATGATGGCGGTGCCGAGGCCGCTTATGAGCGCCTCGCCGAAAACGCTTTTGAGGACCACCGCATAGGGCGTGCTGAGATGCCAGCGCACGCGCCCCTCCATGGCATCGAGGTCCGCCGGTTCCAGTTCTACCAGGTCGAACTCGATGTCCTCAAGGGTGAAGGGGGCGATGGTCATTGGGGAGTTGAATTAAAGCGAAAAGCCCCGGATGCCGAGTCCGGGGCTTTTCAGCTTGAAGAAGAATGATGGTTACGCGGCGACGGCTTCTACGGTGGCGCTCATGAGGCCGGCCCCGTTCACACCAATGGCGTTCACACGGAAGGCGTACAGTTCATGGCTGTCCAGGCCGCTGAGCAAATTGCGCGTGCGGGTGGTGCGACCCAAAGAGCTCCAGATGATCTGGCCTTGGGCGTTCAGCACGGCCTTCCACATCTCATAGAAGTGGGCACCGTGCACGCTGCCCCAGCGGAACTCGATCTCCCCGGCGCCCAGGCCTGTAACGGCCTTCACGTTCTGGGGTACGCCGACCTTGTCCACTGGTTCGCGGTGCCGGGCGAGCTCGAAGCCGCTGCTTTCGAGTTTGGCGCGATCGCCGTTGCACTCGCTGCGGACATAGTCCGCCTGCGTGCGCAACATATCGCGCGTTTCCAGCACCAAATTGTCACGAAGAATGCGGCTCTGCCGGTCACCATTGGTGGCGGCGGTGATGGCGGCCTCCAAGGCATCGGCCATCGTGTTCATAGCTGCCATACTCACCTTCGGCGTAGGGAAGTTGGCGTTCCCTGTCATGTTCGCGATCACCGTACGGATGAGCGCGAGCAGGGAGACAGGGATCAGTTTGTAAAGAGAGAGCTTGATATTGAACATGGCTACTGAGGTGTTAGTGTTATGGAGCGCGGAATTGCGTTCCAAGTGGCTTGAACGGAACGGGTCCGGGAGGGGCTGGAAAAATTGTTCGGCGAACAATCAAAAGATCGTGTTCGTGCTCAAATGGACCTGTTCATGAGCCCTCAAGTAGGTGTACATAAGATCTGCATGAGGCCTCGGTGAGCCCTCAAGTGGGCTCACCTAAGATCTGCATGAGGCCTCGGTGAGCCCTCAAGTGGGCTCACCTAAGATCTGCATGAGGCCTCGGTGAGCCCTCAAGGAGGCTCACCTAAGATCCGCATGAGGCCTCGGTGAGCCCTCGAGTAGGCCCACATCAGATCTGCATGAGGCCTCGGTGAGCCCTCAAGGAGGCTCACATAAGATCTGCATGAGGCCTCGGTGAGCCCTCAAGTAGGCTCACATAAGATCTGCATGGGGCCTTGGTGCGCCCTCAAGTAGGCTCACCTAAGATCTGCATGAGGCCTTGGTGCGCCCTCCATGGCACCTTATGCAGATCTAAGTACGACCAGGGTGAGCCCTCCTTTCCCCTCCATGCGACCCGTGTTCTTCGCGTGCGGGTGCCTCGCCGGGAAGCCAGGGGTCTAGTTTGCCGCCACGCACGAGCCAATCAATGGAACAGCGCAGCACGTCGGCGATGCGCTCCAACTCATCCATGAAGATGCGCTTGGCCTTTCCTTTCTCAATATGGTTGTAGCGAGCGCGATCCAGAGCAGCCTCATTGGCCACCCAGTATTGCTTGAGGTCCCGCTGTTCCCGGGCCCATGCGATGCGCACGCCAACCCCGTCCATACGGGATACGAAGATCCGCCGTCATACCGGGCGCTGTACCGTGAATAAGTACGGGGAGGTACCGGTAAAATTACCGGGGTGAGTAGTTTAGGTCGGCGGTTCTCAGGTTCAAGGTCCTTGGTTCAGGTGGGCCCTTGGCTTTTGGGTGGCCGGAGGCCATTGGTTCTAGGTGCCCGGCCTGGAGGCCGGGCAAGTGGTCAATTGGTGACCTATGTATATATGGTCAACTCACTCGCACAGTACCCTCGCCTGCCCAAGCCGCCGCCCATTGCGGGATGGAACGACCATATAGAGCCCCGGTGCGAGACCGCCGCGCTCCAGCAAGACGGTGGGCCCATCGATACGAGCCGGTTCCTCCCGTACTAAATGACCCATGGCATCGAACCATTGCAAATGGTCCGGATATCCCAAGCCGTGCATGTCCAGCACCGCGTACTGTACCATGGGCTGCGGGCGTATAGTTAGGGCACCACCGTGCAGGGTATGCCCAGGTTCTATCCAAGTCGGGCTATCGCCCAGATAACGCTTGCAGAACGTCGGAAGCCCCATTACCTGTGTGGCGGAAAGGGGATAGTAACCAAGTGTGGGCTGGATTGGATCAAGAAGCTCATATGGCAAATTCGCGCTGTAAAGAAAGAAGGGTAGGTTGCCCACCTGTGGAGCGAAGATCAGCTGTCCATTCGGTGCCAGTTGTATTTCCGATCCATGGCGGTCATGGATACCCCATTCTCCCGCACCAATACCACCACTGTATGTGATCAATGATGCTTGGATGGTCGTTTGATCCATGGAGATCAAGCTCATCTGTAGTGGGAACCAACCGTCCGCTGGATCCAGGGAATCGATGGCTGGCAGGGTGTCCCATTCGCTGAGATATAGGTAATGGCCGGAGGTATCGAATTCCAGGCCCATGAAGTGCCTGTAACGGAACCATTGCGGGATCGAATCGTAGATCGTGTCGGTGCCAATGATATCATAGCTCACATAAGTCACGAAGTTGTGTATCGTGGCGAAAGGGCTTGCCGCCACAGCTCCCGCAGAGGCATCGAATTGGTAGACCTCCACGGCCGTGCTGGAATCCGGTGGCGGGCCGTGCGTCACCATCGCTAGCAAGTCGCCTTGCACATTGAACTTCATGGGGCCCCAGAAATCCATGCTCTCCGTGGGGGCGGCGCTTGGTAGGAAGTCGCTGCCGGCTTGCGTGATCACCGGTTGTGGGGCAATGCCCGTAGCTGAAAGGAGATAGGACTCGAACGCATCCGTTCCGTCCTTGTGCTGCATGATCCAATACCCGCTGTTGTCGGCGTTTGGTGTGGCAGCGAGCTTGGCTGTGATGTTGTCCGCGTACCAGATCGTATTGCCTACCACCGCGCCGAGGCCGTTGTTAAAGGTCATATCCACCTCCACCGCGCCACCACGGTGGCCGGGCATGTCCTCGTTGATCAGCACGTAATAACGGTCTGGATAAGCTGGCTTTGGCAACACCAGAAATTGTGCGGGTTGTCCCCAGCCCAGAGTAGCCGCATCGCCACCGGGCATCAGTTGGAAGAAGGCATCGCGAATACCGGTGCTATCTGCGATCATCAGAAAGTTGCCGCTAGTATCGCTAATGCAGCCCGTACGCTGCCCAGCCAGATAGCTACTTACCGAAGGGGAGACCATCGGTCCGCTAAAATTCAACCAAATATCCCGGCCGAAGACCCAATTCTCGTTGTGTCGTTGGGCATGCGCATGGGGTACGGCCGCGAATAGGCCTGTCAATAAAGCGAGGTGCCGAATCATGTTCCGCATTGAATGGCGTTGTCATTCCCGCCATTCCCTAATATGTCGATACCATAGGTAGTGCAGCCTGGAGAGCAGGAATTGGCTTGAGAAGAAGGTGACCAACCTGGATTAGTGCAATGCGCGTAGGTGCTAACCAGCGAGGTTTGATTCCATTCATAGATGTCCACCCAATCGAATACTACTCCGTTAGGTATCTGATAGGAAGTGAGTCCTGGGTTCATTACGATCATGATGCTTCCGAAGCCACCGATGGTCGAACAACTGGAGCGCCAGTGAATATCAGCATAGTACTGGCAGTACTGGGTCCTGTTGGTGCAGTTGAAATATAGTCCTGCGGCTTCCTCTGGACATTCCTCATCCGGCAGAGAGAAGAGGGGTTGCGCGATCGGAAGTGGTGCTTCGCTGGGCCGCACGTTGGCTGCTATCAGGATTAGCGTAAGCAAGAGTCAAGTTGAGTACATCATGGGTATGAGGATTAAGGTGACCGAATGTGACGACTATTTCAAATGTGTCCGGGCCAAGGTCAGTGCAAGTTTGGATGTTCAATTCTTTAGCAGTGTAGTTCAAACACAGCGTTCGTGCGTAACTAGAACGAGAACTATGAAAGAGGCTCATATTCCTACAGGCGGAAGACCTCCCTCAAATGGTGCAAGTGTTCGGCGCGGGCAGGCTGCGCGAGGGCAGGCCGGTCACTTGTGCCTGAACTGCACATGCGCTCGGTTCACCGGCCAGTTTGCTTTGACCGCCGAAGCCTTGTCGCACGTCGCCATAACGCTTTGGCGACGGCGCGGCGAAGGCGTGCAACTGCCCCCACGGACGATACGTTGGGCGAAAACGACGGTGAAGTCACAGACTTCAGGTGATCCTTCCTTGGCTCATGTGGGCAAGATCGTCTCGTGCACAAGTGACCCCGCGCTAGCTCAAAGCGCGGGAACACTTGCGCTATTTTGAGAGCTTGTCGGATGCGTTCGTACGCGAGGGCAAGGCTCGGAATCACCACTTGTGGGGACACCACACTTAATACGCACCGCTAGCTTCACGCGAAATTTCCGCGCATGCGAACCCTCCCCGCGCTCTTATGCTGCTTGTCCGTTCTGTGGAGCCGGGCGCAATCGCCGCCGCCGATCCAGTGGGAGGTGTGCCACGGTGGGAACCTGGCCGACATACAGAACGACCTGATCCAGTTGGAGGATGGCGGGCTGGTGGCGGTGAGCTCCTCCATATCGATGAACCTGCCGGGCGGCCATGGTGGGGAGGAGATCTGGGTGATCAAGTTGGACACGGCGGGTACCCTGCTTTGGCAGGAGTGCGTGGGCGGATCGCTGGAGGATGAGGGATGGGCGCTTGCTGCGACCCCCGATGGGGGCTTTTTGCTGGCGGCGTACTCGAGCTCCGTGGACGGGGATCTCGCCGGTTGTGGTCCCAATACCACGCTGCGGCTGCTGAAGCTCGATGCGAACGGCACGATCCAATGGCACACCTGCGGCCCCACGGGCTACCAGCCCTTCGCCATGTGCCTTGCCGCGGACGGGGGCTGCGTCACTGCGGGGCGCACGGCGGGTGCTGGTGATCTCTCGCTGGTGAAGTTCGATGCCGCGGGTACGCAGCAATGGGCGCAGACCTATGGCGGTACGAACAACGACCTGGCCTACGATGTGCTGCGGACCGACGACGGCGGCTACATGGCGGCGGGCCAGACGATGTCGAACGATGGTGATGTGAGCGGCCATCACGGTGGTCTGGACATGTGGGTGGTGAAGGTGGACAGCCTGGGTACTTTGCAATGGCAGCGTTGTCTGGGCGGCACGGGCTCCGACGTCGCACGTTCAATGGCTCGATCCGCCGCGGGCGACGTGCTGGTGCTCGGAGGAACGAACTCGAGCGATGGCGACGTGACCGGTCTGTTGAACGGCGCTTCCGCCTGGGCCGTGATGCTGGATCCGAACGGCGGCGTGCTCTGGCAGCAATGCTACGGGCCGGACACCGTGGCTTCAGGTCAACGCGTGATCGCCACGGACAACGGCTTCGTGTGCGTGGCGACCACCACGCCCTCCGCCACACCGCTCTGGTTCTTCGCCATCGGCCCGGGCGGTGCGTTGCAGTGGAATGACTTCATGAGCCTCGGCACGGTCTGTCGCGGCCTGTGCGCTACCACGGACGGCGGCTTCGCTTGGGCGAGCAATGAGGGATCCACCGGCAATCTGTGCCCGGGTTTCACCACGGACGTGGTCGTGGCGAAGGTGGACCGGGCTTTCGACCCGACCGCGACCGGCGTGGGAGAACATTCCTCCGAAGAGCTCCGGCTGAACCTGTGCGATGGTTGGCTCACCGTGATAGCGCCACCTGAACGGCGATGGAAGGAAGTCGTGATCAGCGATGTCAAAGGCGGCACCGTGTTGGTGGATCGATGGGCCGGCGCGCAACGCTCGCTGGATATCAGGCATCTGGCCACTGGCGCTTACACGCTGGCCCTGTACGCTGACGATGAAGCGGCACGTGCGCGCTTCGTGGTGATGCGTCCTTGATCGTCCTTCGTTGACACCCCTCCCCACGCTAGCCCTCAAATGGCGCAAGTGTTCGGCGCGGGCGGGCTGAGCGAGGGCGGGCCGGTCACCTGCCAGAACTGCTCATGCGATCGGATCTCCGGCCAGTTTGCAACTGGCCAACGCGGAGGATACGTAAGGGGAAAACGACGGTGAAGTCACAGACTTGGGGCGTAACGGGATCCCACATCCCAGCGGCTATGGAACGAACACGCGCGCGGTCTGTGGCTTCGCATCACCCGCACGCGCGCGAACGAGGTAAATGCCGCTGCGCAACCCGAGAACGGGGATGGACAATTGACTGATGCCGGACCGCTCAGCGGTTACTTGTCTGCCAGCCACATCGAAGAGGCTGGCCGTGAGCGAGGATGCGGCTGAACGATCGACAATGCTCACAGCAGGCGCGCCTGGCACATAGGTGATGGCGATCTCCTCGTTGTCCGCGTTCATGCATTCCCCCCGGTTCGGGGAGACGCACACGTCATCCACGTAGTAATAAGCATGCCGGTTGGGATGGCCCAGATTGCTCCAGCAGGTCTGGTGATCCGGTTCGTCGGTGAAGAAGCGGCCGATCAAGAAATAAGGATAGGGTGCATCGGCTATGAAGGTTCCTTCTATCGTCGTCCAGTTGTCCGTATCGGTGATGAACGCATCACGATACACATGGGCGTGGTTTTGGACAATGGGCGGCCGGGAAAGACCCGGATAAGTGACCTGGCCGTATTCCGTGGACACGAACAAAAGGCCCAGTTTGTCGATGGAACAACATTGCACGTAGCTCTTGCCGAGGCTCACCTTGAAGGACACGTAGTACTGCACGCCGACCTGCAAGGGCGTGCTTAAGGTGCCACCCATGATCTCCGTCGGGAAAGTGTAGGGTCCAGGAGGATCCGGACCCCAGGCGATGAACCCCCCGTAGCCGTTGCCGCTCGATGGCCACTGACCACCGGCGAAGTTCTCCGGCACGGAAACCTCTGCAAAGCTGCATGAATTGAAGAGGTCCCAGGAGTTCATGTTGGTGGTCCATCCAGGAGCACAGATCGTCTGATCCCAACTGGTAGGGCAACAGAGCGTGTCCTCGAACGACGGATTGATCACCAGGTTCTGTGCTGGCAGCTCAACGCTCGTGAACATCCCGAGCACAACGGTCGAACGGAGGAACCAACGTTTGATCATCGCTGCGGCGTGCGAAGCACCTAAGGTACCCCATGTAAGACGGGGTGGTTCCCGCGAAGTGGCCCCTCAACTAGCGCGGGTCTTCCATAGTTCTTCGCGCGGGAGTTGGGTGTGCGGGGCTAAGCGTGGCGGAAGGCGTCCTCCCGTGCGTCTGGGAAAGGTCGTTCGCTAGGGCAGGAGGACGGCTTGCATAGCCTCGCCAAACTTTTGTGCGAGGTCCGGGGCGGATCCAGGTCAGAGAAGGGGCGCGATATATTCGCGCTTCAGCCACACGAACATGATCCTACGCCTGGCAGCACTTTTGTTCCTCTTGTCCACCCTTTGCGTCCACGCGCAGGACCCGGTGGGCTTCTTCATCGAGAAGGGCGATACCGTGTGGATGTACGAATCGCGCAGCTCGCAGAGCGGCACCTGTAGCATGACAGCGCAGTTGTTGCGCTACCATGTGAAGGAGGATAAGCGGGAGCGGCAGGTATCCCAAAGCAAGGTCTCCGAGCTGAACTTCGGCGGTCGCAAGTGGATCAACATGTCTATAGCCAGCCTGGGCATGGACCGCCTGCACGAGCTGATCATGGAGAGCGATAAGTACATCCTCACGAGCTATTGGGATGGCTTCTCATACATGTACATCATTGACAAGGCTGCTGGGAAATATGTGGTGAAGAAAGAGATGCACTCCTGGCGCGAGGCCAAGGACCGCGAGATGTTCACGGCGATCAAGAAGTACTTCCCCGAGTGCACAGAGGCGCTGGCGGCCATGCAGAAGGGACTGGAAGAAGGCTATGCCCCGGATAACTACAGCAGCATGGACCATGAGGCGGACCGGATGTTCAAGTACGTGAAGAACTATCGTTGTCCCGGGCGCTGAGGTACCCCTCAACCAGCGCGTGTCTTCCATGACATATTGCGTGGGAGATAGCCGTGCGGGGCTATGCCTGGCGGAAGGCGTCCTCCCGTGCGTCTGGGAAAGGTCGATCGTTGGGGCACAAGAGGTCACCTTCCCTAAGCTTCGGCGACTGAAAGACGGCTCGCAGAGCCTCGGCTAACTGTTGCGCCAGATCAGGGGATAGCGGTCCTTCGGCCGGATCATGTTACTTCGCCTACCATGAAACAAGCCCATACCCTTCTTCTGTTCGTCCTCGTGATGTGCTCCATACCTACGGGGCTTGCTGCGCAGAAGTGCAAATACGCGCTGGACGAGACCGATGCCATGACAGGGAATAAGGTGCGGCGCACCAGCGTGAGGCTGGAGAGCTACTTCATGATAAGCTTCTACAAGAACGCGGACGATCATCGTGTGGAACTGAACGTACGCTTTGTGGGTGAACGGAACTTCGAGGTACCCGAAGGCAACGAACTACAGATAAAGCTCGCGAACGGGGAGATCTTCACTGTGCTGTCAGCCCAATCCGCGTCGCCGGTATCCTACGTGGCCAGCACACAGGTCATGACCGACTACGCCCTATCTTACCGTTGCTCGGTGGAGGATATGAAGCGGATCGCTTCGGTCGGGGTCGCGGTGGCGCGTGTGAAGCTGGGCGACGAAACGATCACCTACGAGGTGAAGAAGAACGATGTCATCGAAACCGCCTCGAAGGCCACTTGCCTTCTAGCGGAATGAACCAGTGGATCACCTACCCCTCAACTTGCGCGGGGCTTCCATAGTACTTCACGCGGGAGTTAGCCGTGCGGGGCTGTGCGTGGCGGCGGGCGTCCTCCCATGCTTTCAGTAGAAATAGGGCACGGACCGCGGATCCGCGCCAGCGAACATCCGCCCAAGCGAAGGGATCATTGGACCACCATGCGAAGGGCGGTGCTGCTGCCATCTTGCGCCACTACCCTAAGCACATAGAGCCCGCCATCCAGCAGCCCGCGTTCGATCACCACCTCAGGTGAGCCATTGCTTGCGAGCGTACGTACGACGCGGCCGCGTGCGTCGACCAGTTCGATACCGCCACGGCTATCCAACGTGCGTGGCAGAACCAGTCGGGCTCGATCCTCCATGGGGTTGGGGGCGAAGAAGGGCGCGTCGTTCACTACGGAGCTGATCGCGTCCGTGATGGGTAAATACCCGTACCACCGTATGGGCAGGTAGGTGCCAGGCGCGGCGTGATGGGAATCCACCACGTCCAGGAAACCGTCGCCATTGATGTCCGCAGTGGCCACGATGGTGATCCAGCAGGGGTTGGGGGCGGTAAAGGAGGAGACCACTTGCGCCGGACCGAAAAGGCCACTGTTGTTTGGAAGATAGAGCGTGTTCAGTTGGTTGTGAACGAGCAGGTCGGGGTCCCCATCCCCATCCATGTCGGCGGTCGCCAGATCGTGCAGGCATACAGTGGGCAGGATCGTTTGGCCCAGTGTGAACGCACCGAAGCCATCGTTCAAGTAGACATGCAGACCTTGCTGCGAGGCCCAGCACCGGGTGAGCAACAAGTCTTCGTCCCCATCGCCATCCACATCCGCATGGCCCAGCGAGCATCCGAATGCTACTGTCGCGATGAGCGTGGGTGTTCCGAATACGCCAGCGCCGTTGTTGGCGGTCCAGGTGAGCAGTTCCTCTTCGGGGATAGCGCTGGCCTTCAAGTGGACAATGTCGTGATCGCCGTCGCCATCCACATCGACCGTGGTGTTGCGGAGGGCATATTGATAGGGCTGGATCTCCAGTGTAAAGCCGTTCGCTCCGGTGTTCCGCAACCAGGCGATCTGCCCTGTCGTCCACAAGGTGATGTCCGTGAGGCCGTCCACATCAATGTCGGCGGTGTCGCCGAACACCGTCCAAGATCCGATGGTGAGGAGCGCGGTGCGCGGACCGAAATGGCCGGTACCATCGTTCATGTACCAATGCACATCACCCTGGTCTACGAGGCACTGGATGATGTCCTGATCACCGTCCTGGTCCAGGTCCATCAAGGTGAGTTCGTTGATGATGCTACCTGGTCCGTCGTAGATCGGGAGGTGCGAGATGTGTACCGAGTCCAGGAAAAGCCCTTGGCCGTTGTTGAGGAAGCAGACCAGGAGACTGTCCGTTGCGGATCCGGTGACCACATCGATATCACCATCGCCGTCCATATCGCCCAGTTCGAAGTCCGCGGACCGCGTGAGGCTGTCGAAGATGATCACCGGAGGCCCGAACTGCGCGGTAAGGCCGCGGAAGGAGAGGAGAAGGATCAGGCAAAGAAGTGTGCGCATGGCGAATGACCTTGATCCTATGACACAAAGAGGTGATGACGTCATGGCAGCGAAGTAACGCTCCGTAAGCCTGATGGTTGCCTTTGCACAACTGTCGCGAACCACCTTCGCTGAGCCAATACGTAGCGCGCGGGAGGTAGCCGATCGGGGCTATGCGAGGCGGTCGCGGCCTCACTCCTTCACCACCGCATGCCCGCTCCAACCCGTATCGCATAGCACGCGCAGGTGGTAAATGCCGGCGGGTAGGCCATCCAGTTCCACTTCGTAGCGCTGCACGTTGGCCAGGGACACGTTGTGTAAACCGCGGCCCAACCGATCGTGGATCTGGACTTGCCGCAGGCCCGGTGCTTCCACTGTACAATGGTGCCGCGCGGGCACCGGCCACACACGCACGCCGCTGGTCC
>JAGNSU010000217.1:0-1643 GCA_017987895.1 Flavobacteriales bacterium
GCTGGATCCGGAGATGACCATCCATGATGCTTCGCAGGGCGCGACCACCTGGATCTACACGGTGGAAGGGCTCACCTACACCGAGCCAACGTTCACACATCCGTTCGATGAGGCAGGAACGTTCGATATCACGCAATTGGTGACCAGCGGCCTCGGCTGCGTGGACAGCGCGCGGATCTCCGTCATCGTGACGGGCAGCTTGTTCTTCGCCCCGAACGCCTTCACGCCGGATGGCGATGGCGTGAACGACGTGTTCCTGCCACGCGTTGTTGGTGCGCGGGAATACGACCTCGCCGTGTTCGATCGCTGGGGAGAGCGCATCTTCCACACGCAGGACCCGAAAGCTGGTTGGGACGGTGGTGCCGGAGTGATCGGGGTCTACGTGTACAAGGCATGGCTCGCGGAGCACGGTCCGGAACGGTTCGAGTTCGTGGGGACCGTCACCTTGGTGCGCTGAGCACCATATCCACATGCGGTATACCGTCCAGGAGATGGTCCGCACCCTGGCGAACGAAGCCATGCCCCGCGTAGAATTTCTCGAGATGCGATTGCGCTTCCAGTTTCGAACGTCGATCCCCGTACGTTCGTTCGATCGCGCTGAGCGCCTGGCGCATCAGCTCATGCCCGGTCCCTTTGCCACGTTCTTCGGGTGGGGTCACCACGCGGCCGATGATCGGTAGCCCGTCCTTTCCTGGCGGAAGGATCCGCGCATACGCCGCCAAGGACCCCGAGTCGGAACGACCCAGCAGGTGGAGCGCTGTCGCGTCCTTGCCGTCGAGGTCGCCATAAACGCAGTTCTGCTCCACTACGAACACGTCCGCGCGCAATCGCAACAGTTCATAGAGCTGGTCGGTGTTCAATTCGCGGAAGGTGAACAAGGTCCACTGCATGGGTCAGGGTTGAACAGGGATCAGGTCGCCCTCCTTCACATAGAGCAGGGCGCCGGTCACTTCTTCGCGCGTGATGGCGGCGAGCGATCCCATATAACCGCGCACCTGTTCGTGGTGTGCCACGGAGGGTGATCCCGTTTTTACATCCAGAACGGCCCACCCGGCGGGCCCGTACACCACACGATCCGGGCGCTGGCTGTGTCCATCCCCGGTGATCAACGGTGCTTCGGTCATCACTGTGAGGTCCTTGCCGAAAAAGGCCTGGAGATCGGCACGTTGCAGCAGACTCTCGAGCGACCGCATCAACCGTTCCCCTTCTACGGAAGTGAGTTGTCCTCCGGCTACGAAGCGATGCACGGCATGGGGAAGATCCTCCGGCGTATGGATGCGGGCCAGCACGGCGTGCGTCAATTGTCCAGTGCGGCGGGAGGGGTCCGGATCGTATGGTTCCCAGGCCGCCGGAGCGGTATACCGGATCGGTGGTGCATCGCCCGTGCCCAGCGGGAGAACGGGCAACTCACCCGTGGTGCCGATCCTCTCCCGCCCAATTCGCGCGGGAACACGATCCCCGAACGCGGGGGCGGTTCCTGCGGTCGCTTGTTGTTCCTGCCAGAAAGCCAGCACTTCCTTCATGAACGGATCGTTCGATCCTTCGGGCAGCAGCGCGTAGAGCCGGTCCTCGGGACGCGTGAACGCCACGTACAACAGATCCAGGGTATCGAGCGCGCGCAGGGCGATCTCTTCGGCGACCTC
>JAGNSU010000217.1:1743-3853 GCA_017987895.1 Flavobacteriales bacterium
TCCGGAGAGATCACCGGGATCCCGGCGGCGTTCAACGCCCGGGCTATGCGCCCCCCTTGTAACGCGGAGCGCACGAGTATGGCGATGTCCGCATTGGTGTACCCATCCTCGCGACATTCCTGAATGAAGGTCAAAGTGCGCTCCGCGATGTGCGTATGCATATCGTCGCCTTGGAGATCCTTCTGGACCGGGTCCATTCGCACCAGGCCGGTGTGCTGTTTCACGGCCTGCTGCGCCAGGTCCTTGTAGACCTCGGCGTAATTCTCCGGGAGGTGGGTGCGCAATCGTTCGAAGAGCGCGTTATTGAAGCGCACGAGATCAGCGGACGAGCGATAATTCTCGTTCAGCGCGGGGATCGGGGCGTAGGCGTTCTGCAAGGCCCTTTCGCGCAGGGCTCCTTGCGGGAGCGTATCCCGGCGGAAGATGCGAGGCAGCTGGTTGAACTGTCGCACTTCGCCATTGCGCCAGCGGTAGATGGCCTGCTTGGCATCGCCTACCAGAAAGACCTGTCCTCCGGTGGATAAGGCGTTCTCCACCAAAGGCAACAAGGCATGCCACTGCATTAGCGAGGTATCCTGGAACTCGTCGATCAGAAAGTGCTCGTAGCGCTGCCCCAGCCGTTCGTACAGGAAGGGCACGGGCTCCTGTTGCACCACCTTGGCGACACTCCGCGTCAGGTCCTGGAAGAAGGTGACGCCATCGGCCCGTTTGGCCTCGGTCGTTCCCGCTTCCAACGCTTGAAGTGCGCCCATCGCCATCAGGTCGCGGAGGATCGCGATCCGGAGGAAGTGGTCGCGCATGGTGCCATCCGAAAAACAGTCCTCGATCCGTTCCAATGCCTCGCAGAACCGGGGGGCCAGCCGTTCGATGATCGCGTGTGCCGACGGGTCCGCTTTGGTGGCCCCCCACTTGTCGTTCACCATCGCCTTTCGGGTGTTGCCGCCGATCGGTTCCAACTGGTCGTCGAAAGCCGCCGCCTTGCGTAGATACCCGATGAAACCGTTCTTTCCATAGGCCAGGTCGCCCTCGGAGAGCCCGCTGTCCGCGATGGCTTGAAGCACAGGGCCCACGATGGACCGGATGGCGTCGCGGGTGGTGCGGACCTCCTGCCGAAGGCGGTCGCGCAACGCGAGGAGAGCATGGTGGTCCAGGTCGCGGAGGCGTTCCAGATGTTCCAAGGCCTGTTCCTGGCCCAACTGCTTCACCAAGGCATGGAATGGCGCTGCGGGATCCCATCCGCGCTCATCTTCCACCAATTGTTCGCAGGCGGCTACCAGCACTTCGGTGAGCGCGTGGTCCTGGCCGGCCCGTTGAAGGAGGAGCTCCACCGCCCGCTGCTCGTACCACGCCTGGTCCGTGGTCATGCGCAGGTCCTGGTCCAGTTGAAGATCGCGCGCGAAGGGGCGTACCAAGCGCCGCACAAAGGCGTCGATGGTGGTGATCGAAAGCTCGGACCAATGATGGAGCATATGCCGCAATGCGGCCTTGGCCAGCGCCGATGCTTCTTCCGGTGCGATGCGCTTGTGTTCTCGCAATGCGTTGAGCAGATCCCGGATACGGGCATCCTCCCACTTTCCTTCGCTCAACATCCGCAGATAGAGCAGCACGCGCTCCTTCATCTCCGCCGCCGCCTTGTTCGTGAACGTGAGCGCCAGTATCCGCCGGTACGCATGCGGGCGATCGGGCTCCAGGGCCAGCAGAATGAACTGCTTGACAAGGGCGTGCGTTTTACCCGCACCCGCGGAACTGTGCAGCACGTTCAGCATCGCGGTGGTCAAGATAGCGGTCCGCGAAGGAGGGGTTCGGGGATGATGATCGTTCTTTTTCCGCCCGGCACCCGGCACCTACCTTTGTAGAAGGGCAGCGTCCCCGTTGTCGGGAACGTCCCTGTTCATCCAACCAGTACCAGCATGTACCCCAAGAACCTGCTCTACGCCTCAGCATTGATCGGCATCTGCGCGCTACCCGCCTGCCATAAGGGCACCACCTATGGAGAGGGTATGGTGCGGCTCCACGTAACGGGCACCTGGGAAGGACAGCCGTTCCAAGCTTCCCAGGAGCATCATGACGTGCTCAACCACCGCGTTTTCGTGGACGGCCTGAAGCTGTA
>JAGNSU010000082.1 GCA_017987895.1 Flavobacteriales bacterium
GCGTGGCTTCGCGCACCGGGGAACTTGTGGTTCCGATGGAGTTCGAGGAGATCGGTGAGCACGTCGGTGGTTTGGCCTACGCAGCGCGCGGCGGCAAGTACGGCTTCATCGATGCCCGCGGCAACACAGTGATCCCGTTCGACTACGACCTCGCAGGCTCCTTCCGTGGGAGCTTGGCGGTGGTGGAGCGCGATGGCGAAGTGGGCGCGGTGGATGCCAAGGGTGTGGTGGCGGTGCCGTTGGAGTACGACTGGATCGAAGGCTTCGATCGCGGCGTTTCGCGCGTTCGGAAGGCGGGGCGCTTCGGGTTGATCAGCGCGTTCGGTGATGTGATCCTTCCCGTGGAGCACGATCATGTGGGCGCGTTCATGGATGAGCGTGCCCTTGTGGTGGATGGCGATCGCTGCGGTTACGTGGACCGACAAGGGAAGTGGGCTGTCCCGCTCGGCTATGAGGCGCCGGAGGGTGTGATCACCTGGGGCGTGTTCGAGAACGGATCCGCCGAGGTGCAGCTGAAGGGCAAGCGGGGTATGATCGACGCTGGGGGCACTTTGATCGTCCCGGCACAGTTCGCTGACCTGGGTGCCATGGCACATGGCCTGATCCCCGCGAAGAAGAAGGTGAAGTGGGGCTATATCGATCGTGCGAACCGCACCGTGGTCGACTTCAAGTACGACCAAGCATGGCCTGTTGCGGAGGGGCTGGCGCGAGTAGTTGTCGCGGGTTCGTTCGGGCTGATCGACAGCACGGGCAAGGAGATCGTGGCCCCCCGTTATCAAACCATTGCGGAAGCGGTGCGCGGCTTGTACGTAGCCGCGAAGGACGGGGCACTGGGGGCGATCGATGCGAAGGGCGCCGAAGTGGTCCCCTTCCTCTACACCAAGGTGGTCCCCTTCGCCAAAGACCTTGTGAGCGTGGAACGTGAAGGCCGCCTGGCCTACTTCAAACCCTCTACTGGAAAGTTCATTTGGAAAGAGGACGGCTTCGACGCGCCACCCGCCGCGCGATCAGCGCAGTAATGTCACATGCCCGATGAGCCGGTCCTGCTGCACACCATCGCGGTTGCGCGCTTTGTAGGTGAGTGTCCAGGAGTAGACCCCGTCCGGTACCGGCGATCCACCGTGGGTCCCGTCCCAGGTCTGGTTCGGAACGGTGCTGCTGAAGATCCGCTCGCCCCAACGATCGAAGATGTCCAGCGCATAGTTCTGGAGCACGCCCTCCACACTGGGCACGAACAGATCATTGATCCCGTCACCGTCGGGAGTGAAGGCGTTCGGCACATGGATGTAAGGCCCGCATTCCGCGAGCAGAACGAGGATCGTGTCGATGGCGATCGCACAGCCGCCATCGACCGCGACCCAATAGATGCCGGGTGTGTCCACGATGATATCCTCCGACGTGGAACCGGTGCTCCAGACCACTTCCAAGGGACTGTTGGCGGATAGGACCACGCGTTCGCCCTCGCAGAGGGAAATGTCCGGACCTAGATCCGCCCCTGGTGCCGGAGCAGCGGAAAGTGTAACGGCGTCGGTGAAAGCGCAACCGGAGATCGACGCGCTCACAGAATAGTTGCCTGGACCGGTCACGAGCAGGTCGTAAAGGGTGGAAGCATCCGACCACAGTACATCGGTCGACTGTGCGGGGACAGACAGCAGAAGGCTGTCACCCGGGCAGAGGAAGGCATCGGGGCCCAACGGATCGGCGGGGAGAACGACGAGATCGATCACGATCGCATCCTGCACGGAGCATCCGTTCAACAACGCTGTCGCCGACCAGGTACCCGCCGCGCTCACGGTTTGCGTGGGAGCCGTGGAACCGTTCTGCCAGATGATCGAAGCGCCTGGCACGGTCGCGTTCAGTAGTATCGAAGTACCCGGGCACAGGGCTGTATCCGGGCCGAGGTCAAGGTTGCCCAAGTTCACGAAGGCGACCGTGATCGTGTCGTTGGTCGTACATCCGTTCGCTGTGGCTTGCAGCCAATAGGTGTCCGAGCTGCTCACGGTGAGCGTGGGCAACGTGGTGCCATCTGACCACAACAGCGTGGCATTGCTGGCGCCGGGATCAAGAAGAAGGGGTACACCATCGCACACGCTGGTATCGGTGCCGAGTTCGATCATGGGGGCGTTCAGCAAGCTGAGCGACATCGCATCCGTGGCGGTGCAACCGTTCAAGTCGACCGTCACCGCATAGGGGCCGCTGGCATCCGCAAGGAAAGTGGCGCTGGTCGACCCATCCTGCCATAGGTAGGTGGCGCCAGGTTCGGTCGCGTCGAGAAGCAGTTCCTCGCCGGGGCAGATCGATGCGTCCGGGCCAAGATCAACCGTAGGCAGCGGGTTCACTTGTACCCCAAGTGTGTCGCTCGCACTACAAACGCCAAGAGACACCGCGACCCAAACGGGTCCAGAAGAGGAAGCCGTGAACTGAGCGGCGATGGTCCCATCGCTCCAGAGGTAGGTCGCGTTGGGCCACGCAACATCCAGCACGGCCTGATCACCGCTGCAAAGCGTGAGGTCGGGACCGAGGTCGGCTGTCGGCACGGGCAGGAAGGTGAGGTCCACCGTATCCGTCAGTGTGCAATTGCCTTGCGCGGCTTCGACCCAATAGGTGTCGGTGCTTGTGGCGTTGATGGAAGCGGAGGTAGCTCCTGTGCTCCAGAGATAGGTAGCTCCTGGAAGCGTGGCATCCAGCGCTACAGCGGGGCCAGCGCACAGCGTAAGATCCGGCCCGAGGTTGATCGCGCCAGGCACGGCGTACGAGACCAGCACGGCGTCGGTGCCGCTGCACTGTTGTGCGTTCGTAAGGGTCACGCTGAAGGTTCCTGCCTGCTGCACTTGGAAGGTGGCTCCAGTGGATCCGTCCTGCCAGAGGTAGGTGCATCCTACGGTAGTCGCATCGAGCATTAGGATCTCGCCAGCGCACAGCGTGGTATCGTTGCCCAACTGCACAGTCGGCGACGCGACCACTTGCACATCGATCGCATCCGAAACAGAACATGCACCCTGGGTCACGATCACATCCACAGGCCCGGCGCTGTTCACAGAGATGCTGCTGCTGGTGGCGCCCGTGCTCCATAAGTAGGTGGCACCTGGCAGGAAGGCATCCAGCAGGATGTTCTGTCCCGCGCACAACGTGGTATCGTTGCCCAGATCGATGGCCGAGGTGCTGGCATAGGCGATCTGGACCGCGTCGGTGGATGAGCACCCGTCCGCGTTCGTCACCGTGGCGCTGTAAGGGCCCCCGCTGTTCACCAGGAAGGAGTTCGCTGTGGAACCATCCTGCCAGAGCACGCTCACGTTCGCCAGGGGGATATCCAGCAGCAGCGTTTCCCCGGGGCACAATGTGCTGTCGTTACCGAGCGAGAACACTGGAGCGACCAGCGCGGTGATCTGCACTTGATCGGAACCGGAGCAGGATCCCGTGGTCACGGTCACACTGTACGGACCTGCTCCGTTCGCCAGGAACGTAGGCGAATTGGAACCATCCTGCCAGAGGTAGGTGGCCCCCGCCAAGGTCGCATCGAGGATCACATCATCGCCGGGGCAGAGACTTAGATCAGGGCCCAAGTCCACCACAGGGGCCGAATTCACCGTGAGGTCCATCGCATCGGAAGCGGAGCAGCCGTTGGACGTGACGGTCACCGCATAATTGCCGGTGGACGCGGCGGTGTACGTGGCACCCGTCGAACCATCCTGCCAGAGATACGTGGCGTTGATCGTGGTCACATCGAGGGTGATCTGATCGCCTGTGCAGACCGCGACATCGGGTCCGAGGTCAACCAGCGGTAGGGGAGTGGTCCAGAGGGTGAGCGCGTCGCTATTGGTGCAAGCACCTACGGTCACTGTCACGCTGTAAGGTCCGGCCATCGACGCGGTGTATGTGGCGCCTGTGCTCCCGTCCTGCCAGAGATAAGCAGCGCCCGGTGTGGTCGCATCGATCAGGGTTTGATCACCCGCGCAAATGGTCACATCGGGGCCGAGATCAACGACAGGTATAGGCACTACGTTCACATCGATCGCGTCATTCGCGGAACAGCCAGCGACCGTCACTGTCACATCATAGGTTCCCGAGGAGGAGACGGCGCGCGTGGCGGCGGTGGAACCATTGTCCCATACGTAGGTGGCACCTGCCGTAGTAGCATCCAAGATCACCTGGTCACCAGCACAAAGGCTCACGTCCGGTCCAAGGCTCAAGACAGGCAATGGGGTAAGGGCCACATCCACGGCATCAGTGTTCGAACAACCGGCGGTCGTCACGGTCACGCTGAAGGTGCCCGCTGTGTTCACCGTGCGCGTAGCGCCTGTGCTTCCGTTGTCCCAGAGGTAAGTGGCACCGGCCGTGGTAGCATCGAGGATCGATTGGCTACCTGCGCAGATGGTTTGGTCGGGCCCGAGGTCCACCACCGGTAGCGGGGTCACTTGCACGTCGATCGCATCACTGCCGGAGCAACCTCCGCTCGTCACGGTAACGCTGTAGGTACCCGTCGCGTTCACGGTGCGTGTGGCCCCGGTGGTGCCGTTGTCCCAGAGGTAGGTAGCGCTCGGAGCGGTAGCGTCCAGTATCAATTGGTCCCCGGCACAGATCGAGACATCCGGGCCTATGTCGACCACGATCGCATTGAAGACCGCGACATCCACATCATCGGTGGTGGTGCATCCGTTCACCGTAACGTCAACACTGTAGTTGCCGGCAGAGGAAACGTTCAGCGTAGCGGCCGTGCCTCCACCGGTCCACAAGTAAGTGGCTCCCGGGGTGGTGGCATCGAGCGTGGTCTGCACCCCGGGGCATATCGTTTGGTCGGGCCCGAGGTCGATCACCGGCAGCGGGTTCACGGACACATCCACCGCATCGGTCGCGGTGCAGCCGTTCACTGTGACATCCACATTGAACGTACCTGCGGAAGAAACCGCGCGGGTGGCGCCAGTGCTCCCGTTGTCCCAGAGGTAGGTGGCGCCAGGTGTTGTGGCGTCCAGCACGACCTGATCGCCGGCGCATATGGCGACATCCGGGCCAAGGTCCACAACGGGCAGCGGCACCACGGTCACATCGATCGCATCGCCTGCGGAACAACCCGCGACGGTCACGGTAACATCATATGTGCCGGTGGTGGAAACGGTGCGTGTAGCACTGGTAGAACCATTGTCCCATACGTAGGTGGCACCTGCCGTAGTAGCATCCAAGATCACCTGGTCACCGGCACAAAGGCTCACGTCCGGTCCAAGGCTCACAACGGGCAATGGGGTAAGGGCCACATCCACCGCGTCGCTGTTCGAGCAACCGGCGGTCGTCACGGTCACACTGAAGGTACCCGCTGTGTTCACCGTGCGCGTAGCGCCTGTGCTGCCATTGTCCCAGAGGTAGGTGGCACCGGCCGTGGTGGCGTCGAGGATGGTTTGGCTCCCCGCGCAGATGGTTTGGTCGGATCCGAGGTCCACCACCGGTAGCGGGGTCACTTGCACGTCGATCGCATCACTGCCGGAGCAACCTCCGCTCGTCACGGTAACGCTGTAGGTGCCCGTCGCGTTCACGGCGCGTGTGGCCCCGGTGGTGCCGTTATCCCAGAGGTAAGTGGCACTTGGGGTCGTGGCATCAAGGATCACCTGGTCACCGGCGCAAAGGGCTATATCCGGGCCTAGGTCGACCACGATCGCATTGGAGACCGCGATATCCACATCATCGGTGGTGGTGCATCCGTTCACCGTAACGTCAACACTGTAGTTGCCGGCGGAGGAAACGTTCAGCATAGCGGCCGTGCTTCCACCGGTCCACAAGTAAGTGGCTCCCGGGGTGGTGGCATCGAGCGTGGTCTGCACCCCGGGGCATATCGTTTGGTCGGGCCCGAGGTCGATCACCGGCAGCGGGTTCACGGACACATCCACCGCATCGGTCGCGGTGCAGCCGTTCACTGTGACGGTGACACTATAGGTGCCTGCGGCCGTGACCGCACGCGTAGCACTTGTACTTCCATTATCCCAGAGGTAGGAGGCGCCAAGTGTTGTGGCGTCAAGCACGGTCTGGCCACCCGCGCAGATCGTCACATCCAGGCCGAGGTCCACTACGGGTAGCGGGTTCACCAGCACGTCAACGGCATCCGAGGAGGAACATCCGTTCACTGTTACATCGACGCTGTAGGTGCCAGCGGCGGAAACGGATCGTGTAGCGGAGGTGCTGCCATCATCCCACACGTAGGTGGCACCTGCGGTAGTGGCATCCAGGATCACTTGATCACCTGCGCAAAGTGTTACATCAGGGCCCAAGCTGAAAACGGGGAGTGGGTTGACCAGGACGTCGATGAGATCCGAATCGGTGCACCCGTTCACCGTGACGTTGACCGAGTAGGTTCCAGCCGAACTCACCGGTCGGGTGGCTCCCGTGCTTGCATCATCCCAGAGATAGGATGCGCCTGGTGTGGTGGCATCCAGCACGAGTTGGTCGCCTGTGCAAAGAGCGACATCCGGCCCGAGATCGACCACGGGCAAAGGGGTTACGGAAACGTTCACGGCATCGGTGCCTACACAGCCGTTCACAGTAATGGCCACACTATAGGTGCCTGCTGTAGATACGCTCCTTGTGGCGTTCGTGCTTCCGTTATCCCACAGGTAGGTCGCCCCAGCGGTCGCGGCGTTCAACACGACCTGGTCGCCAGCGCAGAGCGTTACGTCCGGTCCCAGGTTCACGACAGGAAGCGGGGTGTAGTTGATGTTGACCGCATCGCTATTGGAGCAACCGTTCGCGGTGACGGTCACATTGTAGTTGCCCGCAGAGCTCACGTTCCGGGTGGCCGCCGTGCTTCCATTGTCCCAGAGGTAGGTGGCGCCGGGAAGGGTGGCGTCCAGCGTGACCACATCACCCGCGCACACGGTTTGGTCCGGACCGAGGTCGACCACAGGAAGGGGGGTAACGTTGAGTTGCACGGTATCGCGCAGGTTCACCGCACCACTGAAGGTGATGTCGTCGATCCCGAAGTCGTTCCCCACCGCCCAATTGCTGATCACGGTGAGGACCAGGTCGAGGTTGTATTGGTTGGAGCCGGTGGTGAACGTGGTGCTGTAGGTGTTCCAGACGCCCTGCCCACCCGATGCGGTCACCTGCCAGAAGGGATTGTTCCAATCCGCGATCCATTCCACCGAGGCGGGCCCGGCGTTAGCCAGATTGGCCATGCGGAACGATAAGGTGTAGGTCTGGGAAGGGCACACGGCCACGCCCTGGGCCCATACGGTCCACCACTGCTGCGGAAGCCCCGCGTTCACCATCAAGAAATTTCCATTGCCCGTGCCCTGAAGTTGCGGGTGATGATTGTTGGCGTTCGTGCCGATCCAGAACCGCCCCTCACCCTGTAGGTCGGGATCGTTGGTGAATTGGCTCCAGAAGCCCGTGTTGCCCGAGGAGAAGGTGCCGTTGGAAACAAGGTTGCCCGAGGGGTAGGAGGCCTGGCCCCAGTAAGTGCCTGCCGCACCGGTGGTAAGACTCTGGCCAGTGGCGCCGGTGCTCCAGAGGTAGTTTGGAAAACCTGCCGGGAGGGTGAAGGTGGTGGTCTGTCCAGCGCAGATGGTCACATCGTTCCCAAGGGAAATGGAGCATGGCTGGGCATACACCACCGGCCCGAACAAGGCGGGAAGGAGCGTAACGGCTATGCGAAAAGGGAACCTCAAGGATGGGCGTGGCGCTTTGTCAAATTTCGGACCATTGGTTCGATCATGGAGCACACCGGCGCGATCTGTTTTCACAGCGCGATGAACACCCGGTTCACTTCCTCCAAGGTCAGAACGCGCACGGTACTGAACTGAAGACGCAATTCCTCCTCGATCCGGCTGCTTTGTTGCCGTGACGGATCGTCATGGGCTATGGTGTTGAAGGCCAAAACGCCTCCCGGACCCACCCGATCACGCAGTCCCTTGACAAAAGCGGTACCCGCAGCCGCTTCCGGCACGTCCAATTCCACGAAAAGGTCCACCACCACCAAGTCGAACCGGGAGGGCGGGGTTTCGTGCGACCAGTCGAACGCGTCCTGTTCGACCAGGTCGACAAGCGTCGGGTCGTACGGCCGCAGGCGTTCCCGAGCAAGTCCGAGCACCACTGGGTCTCCCTCCACACCTAAAATGTGGACGGGCCGCTGCATTTCGTGGTGGAGGATACTGGCCACGCTGCCTGCGCCGAAGCCGAGCACCAACACCTTGTCCAAGCGCCTATCCGCCGGAAGGGCCTGCCCCAATACGTGCTGCCAGAGGCGGTGCAGGCTCCCGAAGGATTGGTTCGCGTGGAGACTGTTCAGAACGGGGCGCCCCATTTCGTAGGTGAGTTCCAGCGGCTGATAGCGTCCCTGGACGCGCCGCACCCGAACGGGCCAGACATAGCTCAACAGGCGCCAAAGCAAGGCCATGGGGCAAAGATGGCGCCCACCCCTGGATACCGCCCCCGCTATCTTCGCGCCCCGTGACCAGCATCACCCGGTACAAGCTCAGGAAGCTGCTCAAGTACGCTTTGGTCACCGTGCTGGTCGCTTGGGTACTCCACCTTTTCAGTGGACAGCTTGTCCCTGACTTTTTAGGGGCCTGGTTCCTCCTCGGTCTCTGGACCGGCATACTGGAGGAGTTTCTGTTCGGCCATCGTTTCCGTAGCCTGATCCTTCCATTTCAATTATTGGGTAAGGTGATAGCAGTCAATATACTGATAATTGGACTTTTATACATAGGAGTACTACTCGGTGTGCAGACCGAGGTGCTGGGTGGGGCAGCGCCCACCGGACACCTCGGTCAAGTGCTCTGGTCGGGCCAGTTCGCGCGCCTGGTGGTCCAGGTGGTGGTGGTCACCTCGGTGGCCATTCTGGTGGTGCAGATCGAAGAGTTGATGGGGCGACGGATGTTCCTTGGTTCATTGCTGGGCTGGTTCGAACGGCCCAAGGCCGTGGAACGCGTCGTGCTCACCATGGATCTGGCCGGATCGACCGCATTGGCCGAGCGCCTGGGCGACCTCCGGTACTTCCGCCTGTTGAACCGCGTTTACGCCCTGATGACCGATGCCGTGCTACGCAACGAGGCCGATATCCACAAATACGTGGGCGATGAGGTGATCTTCACCTGGCCCATGCGGGTGGGGGTGCGCGACCAGAATTGCCTCGACCTTTACTTCGACATCATGGCGCGGATCAAGGAGCATGAGAACGAACTGGTACGCGAGTTCGGCACCCTGCCCCGTTACCGTGCGGCGGTGCATGGTGGCCGTGTCATCACCGCGCAGATCGGACACATCAAACGGTCCATCGAATTCAGCGGCGACGTGATGAATTCCGTGTCGCGGATGCTGGGGCTGTGTAAAGAGTTGGACGCGGGCCTCCTTGCTTCGGCCGAGTTGCTGAACCGAATCCCCCAGGTGGAGGAGCGGTTCCGAACCGGCCCCCTGCAGGTGGTTCCCGTGAAAGGCAGGCGGCGTGAAGTGAACGTTCATCGCATCGATCGGCTCAGCGTGGCATGAAGCAGCTATTCCTTCTTTGCGCGGTGCTGATGGCCACTTCGGGAGTGGCCACCGGGCAGGACCTGGCCCCTTTCACCACCTACCTGGACCGTTTCGTCGTATTCGACGCGGGCCGGTTCGAGGACCTGGAATCGCGGAAGCCGCGTGAATTCAGTGTCTCTGGCGGGCGCATGGCCTACGTTACCGACGGCGGCGACCTGAAGCTCTACGAGGATGGGAAGGTGTACCCCATGGAACGGGGCACGCCGGTGAAAATGCACGGTTCAGGCTACACCATCGCCTACACCACAGGCGGTGTGCTGAAGGTGGCCGAGGCAGGAGAGCCCCGCACCCTCTCCTACGATGCGCCCGCTTTCGAAGTGAAGGACAGCTTGGTGGTTTTCCATGACCGCCGTGAGCAAGCGCTCATGGTGCATTGGCGGCAGCGCACGTTCCCGATCGCGAACGTGATCATGGGCGATGGCTCGCCGGATTGGGCCGCAGGAGCGAACATGGTCACTTTCTTCGACCGGGCATCGCGCACGGGCTTCCTTTTCTATAGGGGCGAGACCACGGTCTTCGCCGAGAGCACCAATTCGGTGCAGGTGGCGGTGGGTAGCGACATTCTGGGCTGGTCCGAGGACCGCGACCGGTCGTTGCGTGTGATGGACCATGGCGAAACATTCGATCTGGAGCCCTTTCCACCCGTGAACATGAAAGCCGGATCCGGGATTCTGGCCTATACTACCGTGGGGCAGGCCCTGAAATGCTATCAAGGCGGGCAGGTCTATACCGTAACCGAGTTCCCGCCCACCAGCTACCATGTGCAGGACAGCCTGTTGGTCTTCGTGGACCAGGGGATGCTCAAAGTGTTCCAGGAAGGGCGTGTGGAGATCGTAGAACGCTTCGTGCCGGAGCAGTGGGCCATTTGGGGCGGCATGCTCGTGTACCTCGATCTGAACCGCAGGATCCGGCTCTACCATCATGGTGTGCGGCAGCAGCTCAGCCCCGAGGCGGGCGTGGCCCGTTTCGATCTATTCCGGGGCGCGGTAACCTACCGCAGCAACAGTGGCGCCACCAAGGTGTGGTGGCAGGGGAAGATCTACGAGCACTACTGAAACAAGGCCGTGGCGGTAGGCGAGCGACGAGCGGCCTCCACCTCGTCCTGCCGATCGATGGTCCAAAGGCTCACATCGTCGCGCTTGCCGCGCAGAGGGATCTCGCCGATCGGCCGGCAATTGTACAGGCGCTCGGGGAGCCGAAGAATGTCGAGGAGTTCTTTGCTGATCAGATTGTCCACGTCGTGCGCATTGCAGCTGTTCTGTATCCGCGCGGCCGTGTTCACCACATCCCCGCTGAAGATCATTTCCTTCTTCACCAAGCCCACCTCGCCTGTGGTCACTTCGCCGTAGTGGAACCCCGCTTTGAACTGCGGCACCAGACCGAAGCGTCGCTCGTACTCCGCCGCGCGCGTGGCGAGCTTTGCGCGGATATCGAAGAAACAACGGATGCAGCGCTGGTCCTTCAACCCTTTGCGGAGCTGCCAGCTCACGCTCACCTCATCGCCCACATACTGGTACACCTCGCCGCCGGAATAAACCACGGGATCGGTGATGTCCGCATAGATGGCGTTCAGCAGTTCGAAATAGCGCACATGCCCGAGGCGTTCGGCGATGGCCGTGCTGGAGCGCATGTCCAGGAACATGAAGATGCGCAGCTCCTGCCGGGGCTTGTTGTAGCGGCCGGTGAGGTAGTTGAGCGCGCCGCTGCCGTATTGATCGCTCAGGCGCACCGCGAGCATGGTGGCGGCCATCAGCAGCGACCAATACAGGAACTGGGCGAGGAAAGTCAGGCTGAACAGTCTATCCAGGAGGTTCGAACCTTCGGGCAAAGGGGCGAGGAACCGGGCGGCGATCGCGTGCGCGATAACCAGCACCGCAAGCACCAGCACACTCATCACCGCCACGGCTGGTAGGTAGGGCAGATGCCGCAAACGGTCGCGCAGAACGAAAATGTAGGTCCCGCCCCCAAGAAGGCCGCCGAGCAAGGCGGTCCAGAAATGATGCATCAGTCTGGGGACCAGATGCACCGGTGCTCCCGCCTCCTGGAGTATGGACGTCTCGATGAAAGCCGCTACCACGCCTGCCGCTACCCACGCCAGCGCGATGCGCAGGGTGCGCCGGGTGCGGAGGGCGGTGCGCCCCAGACCGAGTTCTTTCATAGCTGGCCGGACACGCCGGGCGTGTCGGCTCAAAGGTAGCCGATGCCTCCAGGAAACTCGCGTCATTGCTCGGTCCCTGAGCCCGTCGACGCAGCCCTGCCTCGCGTGAAGAGCAGTGGCACATAGTGGCCCAGGATGCTCGCGACCCCCAATACGAAGAGCACGATGGCAGGACCGCGCAGACTATCATGGAAAAGGAACTCCCCCACCATCCAGGTGCTGTTCGCGCTGATCCAGAAAACCGTGGCCAGGGCGTGCAGGAACTCGTAGCGATCGGCGCGGTGCTTCCACGCGATGTAGAGGGCCATGCCCACGGTGGGGATCACCATCGCGATCCCGAGCCATTTCCAGTTCAGCACCCAGCAGCTGTCCTTCACCAGCCAGAGCACGATGTGGAAGTTCTCGCCGGTTCGGACGGAGGGGAGCCAGGAGCGCATGGGACGTGTTGTTGCTTGGTCGATGGAGACGATCGGCCGGGCGATCGAACGGGGCGCCAAGATCGCCGATCGTTCCCGCCGCGATACCTTTCGAGCCGTGGCGAAGTTCTTGCGATCAACGCTGCCGACCCGCCTTTGATGCACCGCTTTCTTCTCGTTGCCGCGCTCGCGTTGTCCACGCTGGTGGCCCGCGCCCAGCCGGAGCGCTTCTACATCCGGTTGTATGGGCTCGTCACCGAGCATTTCACCGGCGAACCGATGAAAGGGGTACTGGTGCGTGTGCTGCGCGACAGCATCCCGCTTGACGAGGTGACCACCAAGGGCAACGGCCAGTACGAGTTCTTTATGGACCGTGGCGCGGCCTACACCATCTGGTTCTCGCGGCAGGACTTGGTCACCAAGCATGTGCGCATCGACGCCACCGAGATCCCCGTCTTCCCCGATGTCCCGTTCTATGAAATGGATGTGCAGATGACGCTCTTCACCTGGGTGGAAGGCATGGATTATTCCGTGTTCGATAGGCCGCTCGGTGAAGCGCTCTACAAGCATTCGGTGCGCAACCTGAGCTGGAACGTGGAGTACACGGAGAAGCTGCGCCCCATCATCGCGGAGGCCATGGACGGCTACGAGAAGCTGGTGAACAAAGGGGGGGCGAGGAAAAAGAAACCTCCGGTGGACAGGCTTTAGCAGCGCAGTGCTTCGATCAACCGACAGGCTTGCACCGCATCCATCACATCATGCACCCTCAGGATCGCAGCACCTTTCTGTAGGGCGATGGTGTTGAGCACCGTGGTGCCGTTCAGCGCGTCCGCCGGTCCGATACCCAGTGTCTCGTTGATCATGCGCTTGCGCGAAAAGCCGACGAGCAGGGGGGGGCCTAGCGCATGGAACCGGTCCAGGTGGTTCAACAGCGCGAAGTTGTGCGCGGTGGTTTTGCCGAAGCCGAAGCCGGGGTCCAAGATCACATCGGCGATACCAGCTTGGCGCGCGGCGCGCATGCGTTCGCTCAGGAAGTAGCAGACCTCGGCCACGACATCGGCGTAGTGTGGGTCCTTCTGCATCGTGGTCGGCGTGCCCTGCATGTGCATCAACACGTAGGGTACGGCAAGGCGCGCAACGGTGTCCAACATCACGGGATCCAGCATGCCCGCACTGATATCGTTCACCAGGGAAGCACCGGCCTCCACGGCGGCTTTCGCCACGCCGCTACGCCAGGTATCGATGCTGATCCAAGCATCCGGGAACCGCGTATGCAGCGCTTCGATCACCGGGATCGCACGTTCGAGCTCCTCTTCCTCCGGGACCTCTGCCGCGCCCGGCCGAGAGCTGGCGCCACCCACATCGAGGATGGCGGCGCCCTGCACGAGCATTCGCTCGGCCAAGTGCAAGGCCGCGTCGACATCCACGCGGCTTTCCTTGTGGAAGGAATCCGGCGTGGCGTTCAGGATGCCCATTACCAGCGGAAAGCGCGGTGCAACGAGCCGATCTTTGATCCGCCAGGAGACCCCACCGCTTGGAATACCTTCGCCCGCCATCGGGCCGAAGATCCCGTTTCTACAGGTATGGACAAGACCTTGCAGCAGTATGACGCGGTGATCGCCGAGTGCCTCGCGCTCTTCGGCCAGAAGGCGCAGGACTACGGCACGGCCTGGCGGATACTGCGCGTCCCTTCGCTCACGGACCAGATCTTCATCAAAGCGCAGCGCATCCGCACCCTGCAGCAGGTGGGCGAGAGCAGGGTGGGCGAAGGCATCCGACCGGAACTGATCGGCATCATCAACTACGCGGCCATGGCCTTGGTGCAGCTGGAGCGCGGCGTAGTGGACACTCCCGACCTCGATGCTGCCGATGCCACCGTTCGCGTACATGCCGCCATGCATCAGGCCCGCGACCTGATGCAGCGCAAGAACCACGACTACGGCGAAGCCTGGCGCAGCATGCGGGTGAGTTCCCTCGTGGACCTCATCCTCATGAAGCTGCTGCGCATCAAACAGATCGAGGACAATGCCGGCGCCACTTTGGTGAGCGAAGGCATTGATGCCAACTTCCTCGATATCGTGAACTACGGCGTGTTCGCGATGATCCGAATGGAAGAGGACGCCTGATCAGGGCCGCACCGGGCCGAGCGGGCTGGGAGGGCATCCCTCGCGTTGCATGGTGTACGCTACGCCGGAGATACGCCATCCATCCGGTCC
>JAGNSU010000218.1 GCA_017987895.1 Flavobacteriales bacterium
TCAATATCCCGCTCCACCAGCTTGCGGTCCGCCAGCATGCCATAGAGATCTTCGCTCCGCACGTTCACGGTACGGTGGTTCTCCAGGTGTTCCTGGATGGCCTTGCTGATGCGCAGGGCTTGTTGGATCTCGGCAGGGGTGAGGGGCATGGCACAAAGGTCGCTCTTTCCCTCGCGATCGGTGCCAGAAAGGCGACCGAACCTACTGGTCTCCCAGCGGAACCGCGGAAAACGATCGATCTAGCGGGCGCTGAGATGGCGCTGTTCCAACGAGGGGTACGCATCGGCCGTGGCGCCGTTGCCTGTGGCCACGAAGCGCACCAAACCGTACAGGCCGATCACAAAGACCATGGGAACGAGCACATAGCGCACCAAGCGGTCGCTGAGGTCCGATCGGCGCGGCCGTGCGGGGGAGAGGTGGGTGGTCTGTGCCATACGTGGTGGGCGTTCGGTTGAGCGGAGGTCCACTAAAAAAGGTGCTTGTGGAAGCTTATGCACCATAAGCGTTCTAAAGGTTCATCACGAACGCGCGATCCCCGCACCAGTGGAAACGGATCTTATCCACAATAGCACGTCGGATCCCCCGGGCAGGTCTCAGAGCCTGTTCAAGATCTCTTCACAGGCGTTCCCCGGCCTCTATTCCGCTCATGCTCCACCGGAAAATGTTCCACTACGCGAAAATTTTCCGGCAAACCCTGAGCAAAAAATAGTCTCGGGGCCCATCCTGCAAGAGATCTTGAACAGGCTCTCAGCCCTCTTCGTAGAGACGCAGGCGTTCATGCATGGCGCGCATGTCGCTCTGCAACCGCTCCATGCGTTCCAGGAGATGGCTGATGGCTTCGATACCCTCCAGGTTGATGTCCAGCTCGTAGTGCATGCGCGCCAGCTTCTCGATGTGCGGCAGTACCTCTGGAGCCACGAACGATCGGTCCTCCACCACGGTTATCTCGAGGAGACCGCGTTCGTGCAGGGCCTGCACGAACGCGATCTCCACGCCTTGGTGCGAGCAGAACAACTCCAGGGAGATCAATTCCTCGGTGGTCATGGCTGGGAATTTTGGAGTTCGCGGAGGAGTTCACGTTGCCGTTCGCTCAGGCCGGTGGGCAACTTCACGTTCAGCGTCACGATCATATCGCCATGCACGCCCTCCTGCTTGTACACCGGGAAACCCTTGCCTTTCAAGCGCACTTTCGTCCCGTTCTGGGTCTCTGGTTTTACAGAGAGCTTCACACTCCCTTCCAGCGTTCCTAGCGTGATCTCTCCGCCTAAGAGGGCAGTGAACAGGTCCACGTCCATGGCGGTATGCAGGTCGTTGCCCACGCGTTTGAACCGCGGATGGTCGGCGATGCGGAAGGTGATGTAGAGATCGCCGTGGGGGCCCCCGTTCACGCCTGGGCCGCCATGTCCCGGTATCTTGATGGTCTGTCCGTTCTCCACACCTGCGGGCACTGTGATGCGGATCTGTTTCCCGTTCACCGTGAGCATCTGCTTGTGCGTGTGCAACGCCTGCACCAGGTCCAGGTTCGATCCCGCTTGATAGTCCTGCCCGCGGAATTTCACGGGCCGCCCCCCCCCGCCACCGAACATGGAACCGAAGAGGTCGGAGAAGTCCTCTCCGCTGCCGCCCTCGAAAGGCGACCCACCGCCTCTCCCTGAAGGCCGCCCGGCCGAGGCTTGCGCCTTGCGCGCCTGCTCGTATTCCTCCCCGTGCTTCCAGTGCTCCCCGTAGGTATCGTACTTCTTGCGGTTCTCGGGATCGCTCAACACCTCATGTGCTTCGTTGATCTCCTGGAACTTCCGTTTCGCCTCGCTGTCGTTCGGGTTCAGGTCCGGATGGTATTTACGCGCCAGTTTGCGGTACGCCGCCTTGATCGCATCGGCGGTGGCGCTGCGCTCCAGTCCCAGTACTTTGTAGAAGTCGGTCGCCATGGAAGCGCCGAAGGTACCCACGCGGTTATGAGTGGAAAGGGGTGCTCAGCAGCTCCCAGGATGGCATCTGGAAGGCCCAGGTGAAGCAGCGCTCCTCGGGTGGTGGAACGTCCTTGGGCCGCATAGAACGGGCGTTGGTCTGATCCACAGCGGCCGACGACCCAGAAGCAGCTAGGTTCGCGGCCCCTTCGCCAGGAACGACCCAAGCCGATCGAGAATACCCATGCGTGCCACACATTCCCCCGCCACACGCCGCAATTGGGCGGTACTTGCCGCCATCGGCATGGGGGCCTTGGGGATCGGCCTGCTCTTCCTGGCCGTTTGGCTTTGATCGGCGACCGATCGCTCCAGGAAGCGAAATGGGAGTTCATCGTATCTTCGAAGTACATGATGCTTCGTTGGCCCGATAGGTTGGTCATTGCCCTGCTAGTCGCCCCATGTTTTGGCGGGTGCGAAAAGGACCCGCCCTCCGGTCCACCGGCCCCGTCCTCCCAAGCGCATCCCTCCGATATTCTATACATCGACCCCGAACCTGATCCCCTTACCACCGGCCCTTGGTGGGGGCATGTGGTCGTTGACATCGACCAGGATTCCGTGCCGGATCTCGAACTGCGGGTGTTGAACGAAGATGACACGACGACCCCATGGCCTGATGCGCTCTGGGGAACCATGGTCATCAGCGTCCACGACAGCGTCGATGTTTCCATCGGCACGCTCGATCAGGGATGGTCGCTCCTTTCAGCGGGGGATACCATTGATGAGGATCTGTTCTGGGCTCAAGCGTTCACCTTGCACAGCCAGATCCCGGCTTACAGCAACACGTGGTCTGGTTTCTCCGACGGCTTTATCGGGGTGCGCAAGCGCGGCGAACACATGAACTATGGATGGATCTCGGTCCATTCAGGTGTTGATGACATCGCCTACAAGGAAAGCGGCTTCGAACGCACGCCTGATCGGGCGATCCTAACCGGGGATACAGGGCAGTAGCTCTTCCCAGGAACGGAGCTACCCGATCCCTTTCCCATAGAACGCACGCAGCCGCGCCGGGATGGTGCGCTTCATGCGCTCGGCGAGGCGCTCCATTTCGTCCGGTGCGCTCATCTCCTGGCGCAGTTTCTCCAGCCAACGCAGTGTGGTGCCGTCATGCACGGCGATGGGTACGCCTTCGCGATAGAGAATGCGATCGGTATAGCGCGTGGCCACGCGTTCGCCATTGGTGATCACACCGGTGAGGTTGAGCGGATCGGCGGCGCTGAGGACGACGAAGCCTTCATCACCCATCACCGTTCGTCGGCCACCTGCTGCCGGATCGCCTTGTGCTTTGTGTTGTGCGCGCAAGAGAGGTATGGCGTTGGGCAAGGCGAATTGCTCGCCCCATACGCCGCTCACGAAACGGCCGCCGCGCAATTCGCCACGGTCTTCCAGTCTACGCAGCACCTTGAGCAGATCGCGCCAGGGCGGTGCGCAACGTTCGCGTTGCACCAGTTTGCGGAATATGACGCCATAGCGCAGGAGCAGGATGTGGGCGATGGCTTCCAGATGCTCCAAGCGTTCGGTGGAACGCGGTGCTCCATGATCCGTCGCGCGACCTTCCGGGAACAGCCACCAACGGCCGGCCTGCTCCAAACTGAAGGGAAGGTTGCTGCCCCGGCGCGAACGTCGCTCCTTGAGGGCGGAACGTTTGGCGGTGGGGATGAGCAGGGCGCGGAGGCCCGTGAACCCATCCGCGCTCACGCGGCCTTTGGCCACCAACTCGGCGAGGCCTTGCTCCACGTAGGAAGGGAGCAGGTTGCAATACTTGGTAAGGTCGTGATAGAAGAGCGCGCCGCGTTGTTGCAATTGTTCGAGCACTTGCTGTGCCTCGTGGCCCAATTCTTCATCCGGTGCGG
>JAGNSU010000219.1 GCA_017987895.1 Flavobacteriales bacterium
CGTGGAGACCATGCATGCGGATACATGCATGAAAGCAGGTTCGAAGCTTGTGGGTAAATTGAACGGGTTCTGGTTCCGGCCCACGGAACTCACCACCGAACAGATCAAGAGCGGCGCGGTGGATGTGGAACTGGCCCGTGCGGTCGTCATGGTGCGACCATGCCCATAGCCACCGCGGTCGTGAGGGCACGCCGTATCCTTGCGTAAAGGATGGAGGAACGCGGACGTTCGGACGGATGGTTGTACCTGGCGATCGCGGTCGTGCTCATCGCCGCGCTCGCCGTATTGACCACCGCCGTTCTTCGAATGCCCGCACGGTTGGACGAGCTGGCGCGCCTGGGCATGGACCGTACCATCCAGAGCATCCGCAGACAGGCCTTGTCCGGCTTCGATCAACTGGCCGAGGATCTTCGGGAGGAGGCCGCCTTCGTGGCCGTTTCCGATAGCACTTCCGCCGGTCGGCTGCTGGAGCGCTGGCAGGCGCTGATGACCACGAAGCCCGCCTTGATGGCGGTCCATCTGGCCGACGAGCGTGGAAGTGAGGTCTCCCTGCTCCGCGAGAACGGTACGCTCATGGTGCGGCGTTCGCTTACCGGGCCCGGTCTAGGGTACCCTATGACATGGCCGTTGCTCGCTGACAAAGGCTCGGACACGGCCCGGCCGATGATCATGGAGGAGACCTATGACCCGCGCACGCAGAATTGGTTCAGCCGGGCCCTGGAGGACCAACAAGGTGCACCGATCTGGAGCGCAGGCATGGTCGCAGGGGCGGACACCATGGCGCTGCTCCATGTTGGCCAGCTCATCCGCTCATCGGAACGCAACCGGCCGTTCCGCGTGCTGGCCTTCTCGATCCGGCCGCAGGATGTGGTGAGGGGCACGGTGCGCCAGGACCTTGCCCGCACTTACCGCGCGATCGTGCTCATGGAGAGCGGGCTCGACCTGCTCGATCAAGGCCCTGATAGCAGTGCGCTGGGCCAAGCCTATCCCGAGGCCTTGCGCCGTTGGAAAGTGAAAATGGACCGTCGGGCGATCCCGGTGGAGCAAGGGTCCATGCGCGCGGTGGTGCAGATCTTGCCGCACTCGATGAACGGGGTGAACTTCCAGATCGGCGCGGTGATGGACACCGAGGCGATCCGCTCTTGGACGGCCCCTGAGTGGAACCTGATCCTCTGGCTCGGCGCTTTGTTGAGCATCCTGCTCATCCTGATCATCTGGGCATGGCTCCGTCGGCGCGGCGATCAAAAACGCCTGCGGGTGCAAGAGAAAAGATCGCGCAGCCAGGAGCGGAAGTTGGCCAAAGTGCTCGGCGAAAGGGACGTATTGGACCGCGAGGTGCATCACCGGGTGAAGAACAACCTGCAAGTGGTGAGCAGTTTGCTCAATCTGCAGGCCCAACGCCTTCCTGACGGCGCGGCACGTGAAGAGTTCGTGCGGGGCAAGCGACGCATCGACATGATGGCCTTGGTGCACCATAAGCTCTATGGCATGCCCGATCTGCGGGGTATCCGGTTGGACCGGTTGTTCCACGAACTGGCCATGAGCATCGCGGCCCTTTTCGAACCGCGCAGCCGGACGGTGAGCCATAGCATCGAAGCCACTGGGATGGTGACCGACCCGGATACGGCCATCGACATAGGTATCATCTTCTGTGAACTTCTCGCCAACTGCTACCAGCACGCGTTCCCCTTGGTCACCGGAGGACACATCGAAGTGGAGGTGCGCGCCGCGGGGGATGGGTCGCACCTCCTGCTGGTGAAGGACAATGGCACGGGTATGAACCCGTCCTCCGGAGAAGGCCAGGGCAAGTTGGGCCTGGAGGTGGTGGAGGCGCTCGCCGAAAAGCTGGACGGCAGCGCGACCTACCGCCACGAGGGAGGCACGATCTGCGAGGTCCGTTTCCTGATGCGGGCACCTGCGGTGGAAGCCCCATGATCCGAGCGGCCCCTCACTCGCTCAGCCACTCGATCTCCACGCGCCGCTCGCTCGGATCGCGTCCGTTACTGCGGCTATCACCGTAGTAGTTCACCAACAAGCGTTCAGGGGCGATGCCGCGTTGCAGCAGGTAGTTGCGCACTGTGCGTGCGCGCCATTCGCTCAGGGCGAGGTTCACAGCGGCATCGCCACTGCGGTCGGTATAGCCGGTGATCAAGACCCGCTCGCGCGGGGCACGGGCCAGTTGCTCGAACACTTCGTTCAGGAGCAGCCGTTGCTCCGGTTCCAGATCGGCCGAGGCACGCAGGAACCGCACGGTGATATCGCGGCCGGTGAGCGCACTGAGGTTGGCGATGGGGTTCTCCGAGCCGTTCGAGGATCCTTGATCGGCACGCACATCATCCACCTGGAGACGCAGGTCGTCCACCTGCCCCTGGATGTCATCCATCCGGTCGCGCAGCTCCCAGAGTTGCTTGCGCTGGTCCATGCGATCGATGCGTTCATGGATGCCGTCGAGTTCGGCCTTCAGCCAGCGATCCCGCTTTCGGATGCGCGCCGGGGCCTGAACGACCTCCGCCGCCGGAGGAGGAGCGACCACGGCAGGGGTGGGCATCTCCAGCAGTGGCGGATCCACTTCTCCGCGGCCCGTATCGGCCAGGGACAGATCGAGCGCGCACAGGAAATTCTCCTGGTCGAACACGGTACCACAAACGCTCGGTACCTCCACCGTCGTACCGGGATCCGTAGCGGTCGCACCCAGAACGGCTATGGTGGCCAAAGGCAACAGATCGGCGCGGAACTGACGCTCGAGCTCCTCGCGCTGGCTGCGCACGAAACGGTAAATGGCGAGGTAGCGATCCCCATCGCCACTCGCGTCGATGGGCATGCGGGCTTGCGACCAGTCGAGTTGCAACAAACGATCGAGTTGCTCACGCGTAGGTGGGCTGAACCCGGTGAAGAGGTCAGCCGCCTGGAATTCTTCCGCCGCACTGCGTACCTGGCCCTCAAGCGCCAGGACGAGATAGGCAAGTGGCTGATCCGTACGCACACCATCACGCGTGAACTGGACATGATGGTCCAGGTAGGCACCGATACCGGCTTCAACCAAACGGTCGAGCATGAGGCTCCCCACCGGGCTGTTGGCGGTGCGGAGGAAGGTAAAAGCGGGCTCGGCCACATCAGGTGCATAGCGCCAGGTGGCTTGGAACAGCGGTTGCGGAGCGGTGGTATCGCTCGACACACCGCGAACATGCACCGATCCGGCCTCCGCTCCGGCATGCAGCACAAGGTCCTGCGCCATGCCCGAAAAGCACGACAGTACTAGGAAGATCGGTGCGGCGGCGCGCATGGCTCTGCTACGAAGGGGTGAACTTAGTCCCACCCCTCAGGGACCGAAGGCGTCGCTGCCCAAAAGATCCCCACAAGGCGATCAACAGTCGCTCGGTGAGCGGGGCAGCGGCATCAACTGCGGTTTCCATCGGGCGATCCATGCCAACGCTTCATGCACCTCCGCGCATACCCGGAACGGGAAGGCCGGCTTGTGGAAGCGGAGGAAGAACTCCCCTTGCAACCGGTCCGCGAGTTCGGCAGCGATGAACGCCACGGCCCGGCCTCTGCGTTTGCTGCAGCGCACAAGCAAAGTGCGCGCCTCGGGGCTCACCCGCACTTGCGGTCCAAGCATGACCAGCAGCGGCATCGACCCCTGCGGATCCATGGCCTCAGCGAGCCGGATCAACTCGCACATCTCCCACCGACCGATCCTGGCCTGGGCCGTGAGCTCCACCCGCAGAAGACCGTCCTCACGCCACAGTTCGTAGGGCGCATGCGCGGCACGGGGCATCGCTGGGAGCACGGACCAATGTAGAGGCGCGC